>JAZRWV010000441.1:0-11695 GCA_045599925.1 Myxococcota bacterium | reverse complement strand
GTCTTCCTAAGACCGCTTGGCCTCCGACTTGGTGGTGCGAATGGATTTGGTTTTGGGGTTTCCGGCATGCCAGCTTGATTTGAGCGCGGCGCAACTGGGGGCATTCCCATCGAATTGGGATTAAATGAGGCTGGGGCAACCGATGGATCCAATGTAGAGGGTCCACCTGAATACGGTGCTGCAGCTGGAGCCGGTGGTGTCATAAGATTTCGCTGAGGGGCTGGCGGTCTGATTCCCATTGAATTTGGGTCAAATGAGACCGGGGCAGCAGACGGATCAACCATGCTGGCAGATGGAGATGCGATCTGTTCGGCCATTTTAGCCATATCGTCGTCAAATGCCGGTTGATTTGGCATTGTAGGACGATAAGTTCCGCCGGATGAAATCGGGCGCATGCTGACACTGCGCAAATCGGGGCCGGCAGACGAGGCAAGACCCGGATTAAACATCTGGATTTTGGGCGGATTCATCTTGGGAACCGAAGGCGCCATTCCTGACTGAGGTGGTATGGAAGGCGGCACCATGCCTGGAGATGACATCGGTCCTGGGGGAATGGCTGGAGGTGCAATGGGACGCTGTGGCGGCGGCGCCATGCCTGGGGCTGCACTCTGCTGAGATGCCGCTCCTGCTCCAAAATTACCCCCTCGATTGTCATCGATAAAATCTACACAAATCTCGCCAAAACGAAGCTTATCGCCGGGATGAATTTCCTGCTGATTTACTCGCTGATTATTGACATACGTTCCATTTGAACTTTTCAGATCAATGATGAAGTAATGGCGATTCTGATAAACGATTTTGGCGTGATAGCGCGATAAAGATTTCGCTGGAATAAGGATCATATTGCCCTGATTACGGCCTATTGTGACCTCGGGTTGCTGATCATTTACATCCACATAAAATGTCTGATAATTTTCATCGCGATATACGACACGAGCCATACAAACCTCGTTTTCTCTCTTTGGTTTATTTTTCCTTATGCACGGCATAAGTTCTTATAAAATAACACAATTTCGGCATTCTGCCCAATTGTTTTACTTCTGTACTTTTGGGGAAATTTGAAGGCTTGTTCGCCATCTGTCAATGCGATGAATTGTGACAGACTTAAGAAAAAACTGCTTAAAAAGCCGCTGTTACGAGAAAGAATGATTGATACGCCATTTTATCCTAAAAAAAACTTGACTTATACCCGATATTGAAGCTAGTTTGCGCCGTCTTTTCGGGGCGTAAAAAAATATACTCCCCAGAATTTAGCCTGCGTGAGCAGGCGTTTTTCAGTTTTCAAGTTGAGGTTTGGAAATGTACGCTGTGATTCGCACAGGTGGTAAACAGTATCGCGTTGCTCAGGACGATGTCCTCCGCGTTGAGTCCCTGGACGCCGAAGTCGGCTCCGCTGTTAAATTTGAAGTGCTCGCCATTGGCGAAGGTGAAAACCTCCGCATTGGTCAGCCCGTTGTCGCCGATGCCAATGTGACTGGTACAGTTGTCCGTCACGCTCGTGCTCGCAAAGTTATCGTTTATAAATTCCGTCCGAAAAATTATTCCCGTAAAAAGGGTCATCGTCAGGCCTATACGGAAGTTCGCATTTCGATTGCTTAATCGAAAATCAGCGTAGGAGAGTAAACAATGGCTCATAAGAAAGGTCAAGGTTCAAGCCGTAATGGTCGTGATAGCAATCCGCAGTATCGCGGCGTAAAACTTTATGGTGGTCAGGGCTGCCGTGCTGGTAACATCATCGTTCGTCAGCGTGGTACTCAGATTCATCCGGGTAAAAACGTGGGCGTCGGTCGTGATTGGACGATCTTTGCACTCGTCGATGGTGTCGTCAGCTTCGAAACCTACGGTCGTGGTCTCAAACGCGTTAGCGTTATCCCCCTCGAAGGTTAATTCTTTAAGGTGGTTTCACCCTCTTTGAAACACAAAAAGACGCGCTCAAGCGAGCCGCTCTTTTTGTGTTTTTTTATGCCTTTTTCAAACCCACATCTTTTGCAGCTCCAGCAAACTGTTTTCGACAAAAGATGATGTTTCGATTCTGGCCAATTCCCATGATTATCAGCCTTTTGCTGATTGAAAGAGGACCACATGCGATTCGTCGATGAAATTAAAATTGAAACCAAAGCCGGAAAAGGTGGGGATGGTGCCGCCACTTTCAGACGTGAAATGTATGTTCCTCAGGGCGGCCCGAATGGCGGTGATGGCGGCCGTGGCGGCAGCGTTATTCTTCAGGGGGACGATGGTTTTACGACCCTGAGTCACTTGCGTTATAAACGTTTCTGGCATGCTCAGAACGGTGTTCCCGGCGGAAAAAATAAGATGTATGGGAAAAATGGCGATGACTGCATCGTTAAAGTTCCCGTGGGTACTCTTATTTTTGATGATGAAACTGGCGAAAATATTGGCGATATTACGGCTCACGGCCAGCAGGTTGTCGTTTGTAAAGGCGGTCGTGGCGGCCGTGGAAATACCCATTTCGCTACTCCGACAAACCGTTCTCCACACCTCGCCGAACGCGGAAGACGTGGCGAAGAAAAGATTTTACGCCTCGAAATGAAGCTCCTTGCAGATGTCGGCCTTCTGGGATTTCCAAGTGTCGGGAAATCCACCTTCATTTCGACGGTTTCCAATGCTAAACCCAAAATTGCGGATTACCCTTTTACAACGCTCGTCCCGAATCTTGGTGTTGTTCCTGTCACGGAAGATTTTGCGTTTGTCATTGCTGATGTTCCCGGGCTCATCGTCGGTGCCAGCGAGGGTAAAGGGCTTGGACTCGATTTCCTCAAACACCTCGAAAGAACGCGTATTCTCATCCATCTTATCGAGGTGACGTATCAGCTCGAAGGTGCAGAAACTGAACGCGATCCCATTCAGGATTTCAAAAAACTCAACGATGAGCTCAAGGCATTCAGCGAAGAACTTGCCGGTAAAAAGCAGATTGTCGTTTTGAGCAAATGCGACGAGCCCTGGGTGGAAGCCGAAAAGGATCGTTTGCGCGAAGAATTTACGCAGATGGGCTATGAATTCCACGCGATCAGCTGTCAGAATCACGAAGGCATTCGAGAACTGCTTCTTTCCATTGGACGTCAGATTAAACAGGCGATTCGCGAAGAAAAAGAACAGGCCGAAATGGATAATAAGCCTGTTGAGTTTTCGTAAGTTTTTGTGGGCATGGCTATTGGCCGAAACGTCCAATACGCCATGCGGCGCGGCCTATTTCGCGAAGCGAAATACGGCCGCGCTCTTATTATCCGCAAATGCCGCAGCTTGTGCAGAAGAGACCTTTGCACATTTCGTCGAATCTGCGGGCGATATCTTTGCCATTTAATGTGGCTGCAAGACCACCATGGGCGGTTTCTTTGTAATTTGCGCTCATATGTTCGCCGACTTCTTTGACTGCAAGAACGACCTGGTCGGGCGGAATTTGTGAGCGAATGCCTGCCAATGACATATCTGCTGCCGTAATCGCGAAGTTCGAAAACATTGCATTTCGTTTAATGCAGGGAACTTCGACGAGACCGGCGACGGGATCGCAGACAAGCCCCATACAGTTTTTAATCGTCAAAATGGCGCCATGAACGACTTCTTCCGGACTGCCATCGTGAAGCTGGACAACGGCGGCGGCTGCCATAGCAGCACCAATACCAATTTCTGCCTGACACCCAAGTGTTGCACCTGCTGTTGGGATGTCATCGTAGAAAATCATGCCGATAAATGCAGCCACCAACAGGGCTTCTACGACTTTCTTTTCGAGTTCATCGGGGTTTAGCCCCAGATTGATGTGGACGTCATGCCAGGCCAGTAAAACGCCAGGAATAATGCCGCATGCGCCTGCTGTTGGACAGGCAACGATTCGGCCCATTTGGGCATTTGTTTCAGCCGATGCCATTGCATAAACCGATGCAAGGGTATGAAATGACACGTAATTGACGCGTTTAATGTATTCAAGCAATTTGGTTGAATCGCCGCCGGAAAGCCCCATACGGCTTGTTTGCTGATTCGAAAGGCCCTCATGGACGGATGCTTTCATGATTTTCCAGAGTTCGGTCATGTTCTGGATAATCGTTTTTTCATCTGTTCCCTGGAGCTTTGTTTCCATTTCAAGCGCCATGGTCAGAAGGGATTTTTTCGTGTCCTTGGCGTATTCGAGTGCTTCGTCGAATGTATTAAAGACGAGTGTGAACTCATCCAGAGGTGCGCGTTGCGGATAAATACGCGCGATTTTTCCGGAATTTCCCTTTAGAGATTGTTGTGAAAGATTGAGTTTTGTTGCCAACGGCGGTGCACTAATCCACAAGTCACGTTTTCCGGAAATGCTTGGTACGAGACGTGAATTGTTGATGAAACGAACTTCAACAATGCCGCCGCCGGTTGAAAATCCGGCTACAGAAAATGGGCCTTCATCCGTTTCGGCTATGATTTCTGCAATGTTGATGCAATCTCCCTGTTGACGAATATATTTGCGATCCTCTTCGATTGTTGCAGCCTGGAAGCCAGAAAATGGAATAGAGGATCCTTTTTTTCGCCAGGGAATGCCTGAGCTTTGTAAAACTTCGATGTCACCTTCGGATTTAAGTTTTGGAGAATCAGGCGAAAGACCTTTTAAGCCAGCGCCAAGTGCGATATGTGTTCCGTGTCCCGGGCCTGTATCTCGGAATGAACCATACAGTTTGATTTCGAATTGTTCGATTTTGCTGAAATGTCCAGCTTCTTCAAGGGCGAGGAAGATATTGCGTGCCAGCTGTCCAATTCTGCATGCACCGGCTGTGTGTGAACTGCTGGGGCCAATCATTGCCGGTCCGATGATGTCAAACAGCGAATGAACTTTGAGAAGGGCAACCAGATATCGGAAAGCGTCATCTTTGACAGATTGAATGATGTCGTCTTCAAGTGAATCGCGGACTTCAATTTCAATGCTATGACGTTCCTTGATTTTTCGGGAACCCGTCCATCCATTGCTTGTAGACCAGATGTCCAGAGAGGATGGGGTCAACTGATGACGTTGTAATATTTCGCAGATTTTTCGAAGGACAGTTGATTGTGGTGAATTAAATACTTCGATGCGAAAAAGCGTCGAATTTTCCATAACAACCGTATCGAAAGAAATGCTTGATGACTGCTTTCGGTTGTTTAATGTTGTTCGTCGAAAAGTACCACACCAAGTTGGAGGTTCAATGGGATAGCCTTTTTTGGAGGTTTCCGTTTTGTGGTATGCAATTGCAATAATGAGCTCACCACTTTCGTGACCAAAGACGCGAATGAGTGGAGAAAATTCATTGCTTGCAAGAATTCTCATTGCATTGGGAAGTCGATTGAGAGCGGTTGAACCGATCATGGAATCGCATTCACTGTGGTGGAATGTGTATGATTCTTCTTGATCGATCTTATCGTATTCCGTTTGATTTCTCAGCAATTTCCAATGGGCGGCAATGATTTCCTGTGGAACTTCCCGGACGTAGTTCCAGGGCATTTTTGCCAGAAAATCTGCCAATACAATCTTCTCTCGCTCGTCTCTGACGAGTGGTTGAAGATTTTGAAAAGCTCTCCGTCTGTCGGCATTTAAGTGATATGCTTCAACAGAATTTTTATAGTCAGCCAATTTTTCCCCTCGGATTAATGTAGGCATGTGTGTGCCTATACAACTGTTTTATATTTAGCATAATTTACACCTACATTCAACCACACAATTTTATTGAGATTATTCATGAGATGGATTGAGGGGATATGTATCGGATTGACGGATGAGAGAAAGGCATGTGGTTAAGATAGCAAAAAGAAAACCGCCCGTATGTAATAGGGCGGTTTGGCGAGCTGTATTTCGTGGCGAAGGCGCGAAATAGGCGAGCAGCGTTGTGCCTGTGGCACAACGCATCCCAGAATTTAAGCAGCAGAATTCTGATTTTGAGATTCAGGCGTATTAGAATCCTGATTTTGAGGTTGAATATCGTATTTTGGGACGGCACCTTTAATATTGAGGCGATCGGCGATGAGCATGAGGCCAGGTTGAATGAGGAATGTCATCACAAAGCACGAACTTATGCCGATAATTGCAAGTGAGCCCATGGAATTGAGGCCCATGTGATTGCTGAAGATCATTCCGCCGAAACCGACGAGGGTTGTTGCCGAGCTCATGAAAACAGGGCCGATGACTGCGTGAATGGCTTCAAAAACGGAGCCTTTTCCGAGCATCTGATACCGCTGGAATAGATAAATTGCGCCATCAATGCCAATGCCGAGTGTTACGGGGAGAATAACGATGTTAAAGAGGCCGAGTTTTCCGTCCATGAACATCATCACACATAAAGCGAGGGCCAGGCCGGAGAGCACGGGAAGGGTAATGATAAGTGCTGAAATCGGGTGTCGTTGCTGAACGATGGCGATGAGAAGAATGACGATGAGTGCGATCATCGAAATGTGCAGTCCGTCGGTTTGAACGAGTTCAATCATGTCGGCATAGACAAAGGCGCCTGTTGCGGCAGTGATGGGTTTGTTGTCAATGCGGATGCTTCTGGCTTCGCGGGCTAGCATTGCAGCCTGATAGGACTGATAAGTCGAAGTTGTTTGATAGAGAAGGGCGACATTTCCGAAGGAATAATCGACGCCGGATTCCGGGCGTGGGGGAAGTGGATGTTCGCCACTTTCTTTGAATTTGAGTTTGCACCATTCGGGGAGATCATCGACATAAAGGGGATTTTCAACGAGATATCGTCTGAATTCCGCGATTTTTTGTTTTTCGTCGTCGGGAAGGAAGCGGATTTGACGATCAGAAGTGCGTTCCTTAATTTTTGCAATAGTTTCGAGTTTTTGTTTTTGCTGACCTTCGGTGCCGGGTAGGAAGCTGAAAATGGATGCAAATTCAGAGAATGATTTGAGTTGCTGGCTGTCGCGACGTGTTGGCATGGCAGGCCATAACCATGTGGGGAGAGCCTGGCGCATCTGTGTGACGACGGGGAGTGCATTGGCAACCGTATTCTCATGTAATGCTTCAGGGATGGTATTGACGAGCCAGTCCGATGCATTTGGCATTTTCATCGTCCAGTTTCTGTAGAGTTGCAGAGCCTGTGATTTTTCGCTGCCATAATTAGTCCCAATGGGCAAAATAGATGAAAAAGACATGTCCTGGGGAAGAGTTCTCGAAATGGCCAGCATGATTGGAATTGAACGATATTGGCCGTTCCATGGCATGATTTCCTGCAATGAGTTGTCGACAATTGTCATAAAATTCGGCTGATAATCGTTGATGAGTCTTCTCATGATTTGAAAATCCTCATACTCACGATTTTTATTCAGCTCAAGTTCGAGTGTTTCGACCTGTTCATAGTTTTCGAGAAGGACAACTGTTGGGGATGTCGGTCTGTTTCCCTGAACGAACTGTTTTGTTTCGACATTGGCATTGGAAAAAGCAGGTTTGAATTTGAGGTTATAAAAGTTGCCTTCAAACTGAACCTTTGGGATCTGGCAGACGCACCAGATTGCGATTCCAGCGGCAATGAGGCTGACAGCGATAACGGGAATCGTGAGTTTTCTGGCTTTTTCACCCACGATAGGTGTGTGTGTTCGGGCAGGAGGAATTTTGGATGGCTTAAGTCTTTCGAGGAGAATGATAAAAGCCGGCATGACGGTTGTCATGGTCATAAAGGCGAGGAGAACGCCGATACCAGCAACGAAACCGAATTGACTGAATCCGGGAAAGTTACCGAGCATGAGTGTGAAAAATGCCGCAGTCGTTGTCAGAGCACCAAAAAATAGAGGAGAACCAGTTTCGACAACGGAAATTTTAACGGCTTCTTCGGTGGTATGATTATTTCGGCGTTCGAGATAGAACCTTGCGTAGAGGTGAATACCAAAGTCGATGCCCAAACCAATGAGAATGGCAAAGATAAATGCAGTAATGAGGTTAAGATAACCAATTGTGAGGAATGTGACGCCGAGAGCCCAAAGTGTGCTCATAATAAGAGGGCCAAAAATGCGCAAAGATGCTCTGATTGAACGGAAAAAGAGAGCAATGAGTGCGAGAATACTCAGAATTGTGACAGAAATGGAACGTACGATATCAGTCACAATGGCGTTGTATTCAGCCTTCATATCATTGAGACCACCGCCATATTCGATTCTAATGCGAGGATCGTATTGATTGATGTCGATTGGGGAAATGAGTTCGTTGATTCGGTCAACTTCATGTTGGACGGCTTTTAGACCGGTTGTTGCCTTTTTGAATCGAATTTCAATGGCGATCATCCATCCGTCATTGGTTGAATAAAGGGGAAATTCGTGGATATTTGCGAGTTCTGTTTTTTCGTATCGACTTCGAAGCTGTGATTTGAAATTTGCGACGACATCTTCATCTTCTGCAACAGTTTTTTCGCCAGCTTTTTTCATTCCGGGTTTGAGACTGTCGCATTCGGATTCATTGTCTGCAGTGATTAAGCAGGCTTTGTATTCACCGGACTGGCGTCTTGCTTCTGTGAGTGCCTCATCGATTTGTTTGTATGCTTTTTCGAGATCGTCGTTTGAGGCATACAGGAGGAGGTTGTTTTCGAAGAAGGTTTTGTCGTTAAGGAATCCGATATTTCCGATTGAATCGAGCGAACGGATGCTGTCGACAAATTGCAGTGAATACAGCATGAGCGTGTTATCGCACCAATTTTCTCCGACAGGCGGTTTGTCGCGAAGGAGGTGTTCATCCTGATCTTCACCAAATAATGTCAGACAGTTTTGATATTCATCAGATTGTTTGG
Source organism: Myxococcota bacterium (assembly GCA_045599925.1). GTDB lineage: Bacteria > Myxococcota_A > Bradymonadia > UBA4248 > UBA4248 > UBA4248. The sequence continues at coordinate 2,963 of JAZRWV010000441.1, read as the reverse complement.
CCTGTTCAGACAGCGGAATGAGTTCCGGGACCCTGAGATAAATATTGAGGGTTGAAATACTTCCCATGCGATCTGAAATGGATTGCAGATCCTGAACGACCTGAGCATCCTGGGGCATGAGTTCTTTAATATCGCTGCGGATTTCAAATTTGAGTGTGATTGCAAGGACTGCCAGAACGGTCAAAATACATGCGATGATGACGAACAGACCTGGGTGTTTGATGACAGAATCGATGATATGGGAGAATAAAACTTTTGAATTGAGCTTCATAGTTTCAGATAGGGGAAATGTCCATTACGGATAATATTGATCTGAAAGAATATTTAGGGTGAATAATCGTGCGTAAACAGCAGCAGATTATTCTTCAGAAATCTCACATTCCTGAATGTTTTTGCGTGTGATTTCGACTTGTAGAACGCATCGTTCGTTGGCGTCTCGAACGGTGAAATGGAGACCAGCTTCATCTACTTCTTCGCCAATAGTTCCGACGTGACCAAGTTTATAGGTGACGAGCCCACCGATGGATTCGTAGTCAGAATTTTCTTCGAGAGTGACGCCGAAATGTTCAGCGATTTCTGAGATATTTGTTCGAGCATCGACGAGTACTGTTTGAGTTTCGTTGTCGATGGAAACGATGGTATTTTCTTCGGAATCGTATTCGTCCTGAATATCGCCGAAAAATTCTTCGACGATATCTTCAAGAGTTACCAACCCGGCGGTTCCGCCAAACTCATCGACGACGATAGCCATGTGAATGTGTTCGCGTTTAAAATCCTCAAAGATGGCGTCGATATGATTGGTTTCTGGGACGAAAAAAGCGTCTCGAACGAGAGATTTTAGGGAGACTTTTTTTCTATTTTCATTATCAGCGCGGAGTTCGTAGTATTTTTGTGCGAGGTCTTTGAAGTAGAGAATACCGACGATATTGTCGATATTTCCTTCGTAAACCGGGAGTCTGCTGTAACCTTCGCAAAGATAAAGTTCAAAGGCTTCGTCGATAGAAATGTCAACGGAGCAGGCGGTGAGTTCTGTTCTTGGGATCATGACCTCACGCACAGTTGTTTCGCTGTAATCGATGGCGGAGCGCATGATTTTTCCTTTGACGTTTTCGAGTCCGCCCTGGCGGGTTGATTCGTCGAGCATGACTTCAAATTCTTCTTCAATGCGTTCGGCGTCAGCGAATTTTTCATCGGGATGACGAGAAACCGGTTTGAGAATGATGCACAAAAGCCAAGTCAAAGGTCGCAGGCAGAAATAGAATGGTTTGATGAGCGTGACCATGCGTGGGGCCAGAATGCGTTCATCACCATTGGCAATGGAGGCTCCGATAATGGTATGTGAGATGAAATAGACAGCTGCCAGAATGAGCCATACAGCCCAAGGGGCAAGCATAAACATTGGTGCGGAAAGGAAGAGGTATCCGGCGCAGAAGAGGCCCACGACACTGAGTACTTCGATGACGTGTATTGTCATCCAGTATGTATTTGGATTGTCGACGTAATGTTTAAGTTTTTTCTGACCTTCATCGAGCAGATGCCTGGCTCTTGGCAATCCGAGCATTGCGAGGATTTTTGAGCTTGCGGTACTGAGAATAAGGAATGGTATTGCAATGATAGCAATGACCATAGGTTTGATGCAAATCAACCAATCAGGTGGAATAAAAGAGGTGTCCAAAAAGGGGCTCCTTTGATGGGGATAATTGGGGACTGTGCGGCGTATGAAATAGCCGCACCTGCAAGCCGTATGTCGCGAAGCGGCATAGGCGCGCAGAGCCGTTGAGTACAATGGCTCTCAATAATAAATCATATCAATTGCGCGGTGTATGCAATAGCCGCGCGAAGCCGGGCGTATGCCGAAGGCATAGTCGGCGTCCTTTATATCATATCTTTTGTGGTTCAAGGAACATTGCGTCACCATAACTATAGAACATATATCCGGATTTGATAGCTTCATTATAAGCTTCCATGATGTTTTCATATCCGGCGAATGCACTGACGAGAACCATGAGTGTGGAGCCCGGAAGATGAAAATTCGTAATCATGGCGTCGATTAAACCGAATTTTCTACCGGGTTTAAGGAAGATATTGGTGTCATATTCGCCTTCGACGACGCGTCCAAAGCGATCGAACTGATCTTCGAGACTTCGCACGACTGTTGTGCCGACAGCGATGACGCGTTTATGGTTGGCTCTGGTTTGTTCAATGCAATCAGCAAGTCTTTTGGATACTCGATAATGCTCAGTGTGCATGACATGTTCGCTGAGAGTTTCGGTTTGAATGGGGCGGAAAGTTCCGGTGCCGACATCAAGAGTGAGATGTTCAAAGAGGACGCCTTTTGCGCGGATTTTTTCGATGAGTTCGTCGGTAAAGTGAAGGCCGGCGGTTGGGGCGGCGACAGCGCTTCCTGAATTGGCATAAACCGTTTGATAGAGTTTTGTATCGGCGTCTTCGTAAACGGCATCACCTTGTTTTTTGCGTTGTTTTACGATGTATGGAGGCAGAGGAAGCTGTCCGATTCGGTCAAGGATTTCGATGACGGGTTCAGTTCCAAGAAATTCGACGTGACAAAGGGAGGCGCGATCGTCGCTGTTTTTTGAGAGGATAATCTGCACACCAGGATCGTTGACGGCTGTGAGAATTTCGCCAGCAGCGAGGTGATTTGCGCGATAGAGGCATTCAAAGGTGCGTCTTGGGGCGGTGATATCATCGGTCATGAGGACTTCAATGACGCCGCCGGTGGAGCGTTGGGCGAAAAATCGAGCTTTTTGAACTGTGACATCGTTGACGACGACGCAGTCGCCAGGTGTGAGAATGTCGAGAATGTCGCGGAAAATGAGGTGTTTTCTTGTTTTTCCGCAGATGTGCATGAGTTTGCATGCATCGCGAGGTTCACGAGGATGGGTAGCAATTTGGGATTCAGGGAGAACGAATTCGTAAGTCGATTTTTGGTTGAGATCGGGCAT
>JAZRWV010000440.1:0-5014 GCA_045599925.1 Myxococcota bacterium | reverse complement strand
ATCGGGCCAGGTACAGACGCGAAGCGCATCTCTAAATGCAATCCTCACTTCCTCATTGGGAATAAAAGCTTCACTCGTTTCGGCATCATAGCCGAGATAACCGATATGAATTAAACATGTAAATGCGTCATCTTTGCATTTGGGTGTTGTAAATGAATTATCATAAGAAGTCGTATTGACGGGCACGCGGCCGCCGGCAATCAGAAATTGTATATCGGCATAGATGCCGTCGAGGTCGGCATTGATAAAATCGAGCAGCGATTCAAAAGATGCGGTCGCCGTCCAGTAGCTGCCATATTCTCGGTTTTGCATGGCCTGCACCAGCGAGCAGGGATTGTAAACATGTGACTCGCCTTGAAACTGATAACCATCATACCAATGCGTAGCTTGTGCACGATCCATCTGATATTGTTTGCACAGATCATCGACTTCTGTTTGGCGGATACCGACGTATGGCGCCAGCATCAGCGGTCGAATCATTGTATATTCTTTAAAATTATTGAGCGACGACTGCGTTTTATACTTCTTGACCGGCAAGATACCGGTGAGATAAGCAAGTGCCAGATAGCTGTTCGTGGCATCCTGCTTAAACATGTCGCGCAAAAAATGAATCCATGCATTTTGGGTGACGGTATCATCGGGGTAATTGCGGAAAATCGCATCCCATTCGTCGATGATGATGACGAACTTTTCACCCGTCTTATTATTGATTTTGGCGAGCATGTCTTGAAGCGGCAAACTGTTGAGTGAAATTTCCGGCCAGGCCTCTCGGAGTTCTGCGCCAATGGCCTTTTTGAGACGCTCGATAAAAGTTTTATGGTCATATCCCTGGGGTAAAAACGTCTGCACGTCAAAGCGGATGACATTGTACTTGTTGAGGTGCTTCTCAAACGACGGTTCTTTGGCTATTTCAAACGGTGCAAACATCTCGCGAGAATCACACGTTTTGCAGTAATAGGCTTCGAGCATCTGTGCCGCAATCGACTTGCCAAAGCGCCTGGCACGACTCACGCAGACATAAGAATCGGGCGAATCAAGCCACTTATTCGTGTATCGGATTAATCCCGTCTTATCGACGTATATTTCTCCGTTGAGAACTCTTTGAAAATTGCCATTGCCGTGATTGAGAAAAATACCCATGCACTTGCCCTCCATAGACGAAGACGCTCGAAGCATCATCAAAACGCATTTTAACATGAAATGGAGGGAATGGCGAGTGGGTGGTGCGACGGCTGCCGCGAGGCATAGCCTCACAACACATCTTTAGTCTTCAATTGGGAACAATCGCGTATTGTGGTTGCTTTGCGGCAGCCGTCGCACCACCTCATCCGCCGCTGCGAGGCACCTTCTCACAATGGGGGAAGGATATGGATTCGTTTGCGATCAGCCAGGGGGCTCAAATGGAAACGAAATGAAAAAACGAACTTAATGAATTGTTTAGATATTCATTAAACACAAATAATCTATATTTATAATATTATATAAACATTTCTAATCAAGGATAGTCACTAATACTAGATATTACAACAGGAACAAGCACGTCCATAAACTTGTTGCTCCATTCGCCAAGGAATTTTGCCATAAGTTTCCAATTAGATTCATCTTGCAATTTTACCTGAGGTAACTGAACGTAAATCTGAGATTGTTTTTTATTATCACCACGATCCCATTGAAGCGAGACATTAAGGTGCTGTTCAATGAAATCCTTTTGTTTATAAATAGCATCATACAACATCTTATTCTCTTCTGAATTAGACTTTAAAAATATAAGTTTAACCATGACTGTGTCATAATTGGCGATACACGAAATATAAATACCAGAGATACCAAATGACCCATTGATCCAATTTTCTTTAGTTGGATTGACATTATTAAATGTTTGATAATGGCAATACTCTCGAATGATAGGCAAGGCATACGCCCAAAACTTACGACGCAATTCAAAACGCTCAGGCTCTGAATCTTCGACATTGGAAATAGCTGTTTCATCACTTAAACAAAAAACTAAATCAGCTGTTGTCTCATGATACAAAGCAAATAACTTCCTAAGAATTCTAATCTTCGCTATGGTCGAATTGTTGCGTTCGACATAGAGAGCTTTGTCAATCTGCATCGCTTTTCTAAAGTTGTCAGGCGAATCATTTACCCAAAGAGCAAGGTCACTGTCTCCATCGTGATGCTTCGCCAGATGATATAGTACAGATTGGTCCATTTCATGAAGCGTTTTAATAATACTTTCCATCATATCAATCCAGTTTTTAACAGGCACGTCGTGTTCTGACTTAAAACGATACTTAACAATGGATCTACCTGTGAATATGGTTTCATCATCATCCAGCGAATATTCGTCAAATGTTTTCAGGATAGGTACAAATGATGTTGTTGGCATTGGCCAAATATCAAGGGATTCTGATAATAAATGAGTATTGCGATCGTTTAATTCAGTTTCTGTCCACTTTTCCTGTTCTGCTATCCATTTGTTTAACCGAAGTCCGCTCTCCTTATAACCGTCTTTCATATCTCTTTTCTTCTCAAACGCAGCATTTTGGTACTTTGAATTATAAGCAGTAAGTGTCAGATTGGATAAACGATTTAACCACATTTCGTGAATTCTGTCAGCTTGTTCACCTAACATCTTTCGCCATTCTGGTGTCATTGTTTGAGGCATGATATGTTCTATCGAATAATCGCCATCCATAACATGTCTATATATATCTTTATCTTCCTTATTGCGGTTCTCAAAACGCTCAAGAATATAGACCTTATTCTTCGAATTCATATCGTAAATAGACCTCGTTCCAAGTTTATCTAGAAATTCCTTATTTCCTGGAAAACGAGCACGGTCTTTCTTATATAGCAAAACATATTTGTAACGTTCGACATAGCTAACCTGATTATCTAAGCGTTCAACCTCTCGGTGCAAGGACATATAAATCTTATTTAATGCATTTGTCGGCAATTCACAAATATTTCTTCTGAATAAATAAGTTTCAGAAATTAAAAATATTTGACGAACATCATCAATACTGAGCTGATTATCATTCAACATTCGTAAAATTTCTATAAAAAACGGCCTTGTTACAGTTGTTTCCAAATGATTCAAACGGGATATGCACGCATTTAATATTTTATCACCAGACGAGGCTGTCAATAATATTTGATAATACTGGGCATATCTGCGCAACTCTTTTAACAAATCCTCTGTTTTCACATGTCCCTCATGCTGATAGTTCTCGAAAACATAGGATTTAAAAATAGGATAAATTTTTTGTTGTGGTGGAATTGATTGAGTTTTAAGGCTCAAATAATCTCGGATAAAGGCGCCAACATTTTGATTGGTATCAGCTTCAATGGATTCCCAATATTTCTTATAATGAACTTCTTGGTCTTTGGCATTCAATCCCATTAATATAAAATTACGGATTTTATCACCTTCATTTAAGTCAAGGCCAGTTGAATTCAAACTTTCGAAGATAAGTTGCGGATCATCTTCTGAATTGAGCTCAATATTGATGATCATAAGACTGCAAACCGCATCATATAGTTGGTCAACTGACACCTCCTCTTTCTGAACTCTTGAATAAAAATAGTTATAATTAATGGTGATATTTGAACCTGATTGAAGATTATCAGGTTCATCAAATAATAAACGATAAGCTTCTGCATCGGACTGTATTGGTTTAAGTTTTAAGCGTGTTTGAGTCGGTTGATGCTTATCAATCAGACACTCCTCAAATATTTCCTGGTCTAATCCTTCTTCGTTAGAATATATTTTATTATTGTGCAATAAATTATATATTGCCAGTAATAGAAGTGATACTGTTGTAAGACGCTGCTGACCATCAATAATGAGGTACTCTGTATTTCGCCCATTTGGATTATATAATGAAACAAGACTACCAAAAAAGTGAGTTTTTCTTCCTGTTTTGATCATGGAAACGAGGTCGTCAAAGAGTTGTTTACACTGCTCAATTTTCCAACTATAACTTCGCTGATATACAGGAATAATAAAACGCTTTTTATTGCCATCTATAAAGTCTATTAATCTTGCCTCACTTCCTTTCATGACCTGCTCCAAATATGATGTTAAAAATTATTTCATTGCAACTATTAATGTATAGGGCAATTAAATGCCCTATACATTAATCTATTCTATCACTCATCCAAGTTGCTCAACAATAGAAATTGCACTGAGATACGCGTAGCTCCACGTAAAGTGGTGTCATAACAATAAAACCCGCGCGCCGACGGCGCGCGGGCCAAAATGGAAGAGAATTCGTCTAACCGTGCTCATCTTGCCTTTGGCTTCGATGGGCACGGTTATTCAAATCTGCGGCTTCCAGCCGCTTTGTCCGACAATGTTTATTACTAAAGAATAAAGCTCAGAACGCTATGCGTTCATGCGTATGTAATCCCATATCATGCTACGCAACTACTCTTCTCTCTCGAATCTTTCGACAAAACATTCGTGAGCTTTTCGCTTGCTGTAGCTGATGCCGACGATGACGACTTCGCCGTAGAAATCTTTGAGGTCATCGGGATATTGATTTTCTCGAATCTGATCAATGGCGGCTTTGACGTCCTGTTTGAATTTGAGTTCGATGACGATGGCGGGATTCATCGTTTTGGGTTTGGGGAGTAATACAATATCGGCAAAGCCTTTGCCCGTGGGCATTTCACGAATGATTTTATATTGATTTTCAATAGAAATGCACAAAACCGAAATGACGCACGAAAGGGCATTTTCATTATTATATCGAAGAATCGACGTCATATTCTGATGGGTTTCTTCGACCATCTTGGCGACGGTTTCGTTGTCTTCGCTCAAGATGGCGTTGATAAACCGCTGTGAACGCTGCCAGGGTTTAATCGCATCAGGCCAGGTGCAGACGCGCAGGGCGTCTCTAAATGCAATGCGCACTTCTTCATTGGGAATAAATACTTCACCCGTTTCGGCATCATAGCCAAGGTAGCCGATGTGAATTAAACATGTAAAAGCATCGTCTTTGCATTT
>JAZRWV010000439.1:0-5607 GCA_045599925.1 Myxococcota bacterium | reverse complement strand
CCACCACATCATACGATGCAATCTGCTTTTCGAGGATGCATTCTTCGACGGCTTTGATGCAGGTTTCAGGGTGTTTCAGAATTTCTTTGCCCCAAAAGCGCAGAACCGTCCAACCAAGTTCATTCAGTTGACGATCGACCTCGTCATCTCGCGCCATGTTGCGCTCGATTTTCTTTTGCCAAAAAGCAGCATTTTTACCGCGTCCCACATGCTCACGTTCGCCAGAGTACCAACCTTTGCCGTGAAAGAACTCGCCATCGCAGAAAATTGCAATCTTGTGCTTCGTGATGGCGATATCCGGCTTGCCAGGCAATACCTCGTAATTCTTGCGATAGCGATATCCCGCTTGCCACAACGCCCTGCGAAGAACAACCTCTATCTGCGTGTTCTTCGAGCGAATGTGGCTCATGCATTTGGAGCGTTGGGATGGGGTGAGGTTATCTCCTGCATTAATCATCTTCATTGATATCATCGACGTTATAGTAAATAATATCAGATGGAAGTTTTATGTTTGGAATCCAAATCGATTTCCCTCCCCACTGGATCTGACCGTCTTTATTCGTACCTGTTACCTTATACATTGTCAGAACAACACAATTTTTTATCTGTTTACCTATCTCAAGATCATTAGGAGACAACAATGCGCCTGTTCCTTTTGAAATCTGCCGATTTCTTCTGACAATCAATGTGCCTTGAGCTGTTGGGCGTTGCGCTAAAATAGCATTCATACAGGAAACAAAACTCGAGATACGAAAGTCATCGTCACTTGTTAAATAGCTAAATATCTCGATAAATAGTTTTAAACTAACTGAATATGATGCCTCGTGTTCATCGAAATGCTCTAGGAGATGATCCAGTTCAACGATAGAAGTATTACCGGGTTCGCGCGGAAAATAATTGGTCCCACCAGATAAAGCAGTAACATGTTTGTTATCAATAACTACCCCGCGTGTCGGATTCAATCCATCTGGATAGAATATCTGCACATTTTGGACACCATTTTCAATTTGATTAATAATTGCATTGTTTGTAGCGTTAATATCTGAGAATAGTTTATACAACCTCTCTTCCATAAATACTTTCACCAAGCCAGGATCTCTATCATAACCAAACATTCGACTGTGTTGCCACATCGTATCGGCCTGTGGAGTTTTCGTACTTCTTGTATAATACACGGTATGAAGAGCAGGAAAAGTCACACCTCGTCCAAGTGTATTTCCACCAATAATGATATTAAAACCTTGCTCGTAAGCACTACTGTCGAGTGTATTTTGACCGTTCATTTTGAAAACGCGTATAGAGCTTAGTCTTAATAAATCTTTAGCTTGTTTATAGTATGTATTAAAATCACATTTTGTACATTTTTGAGGAGTAATAGACTGGTATATTGTCATGAGACAGTCTTTTGCTTCATTCTCTATATGCTCCTGGCACCACTTTAATTCATTTTTTACTTTATTATAAAATTCATCATGTTTATCCTGCTTATGGCTAGGATGAACAAGGAAGTTTGATGCACTACCATTCTGTGCCGCAATTAAACTTGATACTGCAATATGGTGTAAGACTGCATCTCTTTCGGGATTGTCCAGTTCATCAATCGACTGAATGCATTTAGGCCTTTGTTGCTCTGGAAAGAAAAAATCACCACCTAAATAACCATTGCCAGGTTTGAAGTAATAAGTGAACAATGGATGCCAGCCAGAAAGCTGCGTTTGTAAATATAAAGCCTGCGGAGTACCTGTTACCTGAAGATAAATACTACTAGATGCCCCATCCTTAATGGAGGATAAATATTTATTAATCTGTGATTTCGTATTGGTCTTGGAATTGACTTTTGTATTTAAAGAAGCGGCATCACCTTCATCATCAACAACAAATAAGGGGTTTCCTCGCATAAAGCTAGTCGAGCCAAATACATTCGCCCATTTTTTTAATACTCGACTGTTTTTTTTGAGAACAACAATAACTGGTTGTACTAAATTGTTCTGAACAAAGATCGTATCATCTGGCTCACCACAAATACAAAATTGAGGCAAATCAAAGCGAACCCTATCTATTGTCTGCTGATACAAAGAAACATTGTCTGTGGTTAATAATACAAATGCTGAAAATCCAAGATCAACAGCCCTACTTATTATACCAAATACTTGAGCAGTCTTACCAGACTGAACATTTCCTAGTAATAACCCTATTTCATGGCTTCTAAATGAAAAGGTCTTAAGAATATTTTCACCAATATCATTGGCAGTCTTTGTAACTGAATCCGCTAAACTAGATCGACTCAGCATTTTCAGATGTTCAACATATTGATTCAGATATCCCATATCTCAGATTGCTCCTATCAAAGCTTTGTTGTTTCAAATGAAAGGTACCATACATCAAACTCAGCTCCATCTTCATCCACCTCAATTAAATCAGTTTTTGTAAACACAAGACAATCTCGACCATATATGTCTAACATTTCTCTTGTAATCATACCAGTTCGCTCCACATCTGACATTGTATCATTTACCGGCATCACTAAACCAGCTGCAACAAGGCGTCCCTTAATCCATCGTCCCATTGTGTGCTCATCACCTACTGCAGCAAATTGTTTATTATTGTCACTTGTTGTATGAGCTTTGAACATATACCCATCATCTGTAATAATATAAAATGGATGATTACGTTGTGGATAACCAGGCAACGTGTATATTTCTCTACTAACAGTCAATTGCGTTTCATACCAATTTCTCGACTTTGGTCTTTTAACATTTCGCGTATCAGGAGAATAGCATACATTTAGATTTGACTTAGTAAAATGTTTTTTATCATCCAAAAATTTATCGCAATTTGCAGGCACTTTTAATGGAAGCGAGAATGATAATGTTGTTGAATGTGCTTTATATAAAGCTACGTTTGAAGCAGGAAGCTGTCTTACGCCTTTAACATTGTTAAGAGCCATATTTTGTTCTCTAATAATGGGTATTCCCTCAGCTTCAGATATATTAAGAGAACATCGCCCATCTTTAAGGCGCTCAATTAAATCAGCGATTTCCTGACATTCTTTTGGTTCTTTTGCAATTACAGCAAATTCATACTGCCGCCTATTATTCGCCTCGAGTTTTAACACGCCAAGATTGGCAGACCCAACAATTGTACTAGTCGGCATATTTTTTTGATAAAAGCAGTAAATTTTGCCATGAAATTTAAAGCTAGTGACCAAACGAATTTCACCAATTCCCTCTTTAATCCACTGTTCATTTAGTAATTTCGCGACATAGTATGAGCTCTCAGGAATTCCATCAGTATAATACATTCCAATATTGAGACAGATTTCTTGTTTCTTTTTACTTTCATGTAATAATTTATCGAGTTCAAGAAGCGATAATCTTGAAACGTACCCTACTGCAATCTCAATTCGATCAGCAGAAACAATTTCATCTCTTAAACACTCAGAGATTGTTTTTTGCCCATTCTGAATGCTTAATGGTAAAATGTCTGAATATAGTGGCTGCATATCAGTTTCCTCTCAATCAATAACATTGGCAGGCATGGTTTCATAATTAATTCCAGCAAAAGTATTCAAAATCGCCTCAAAAATTAAGCGAGCACCTTTGCATGGTACAGCCATACCAATTTGTTTGCGTACAGATTCTTTTGAGCCCATAAAATGGTAATGATCCGGAAACGTCTGCAACCGTGCTCTTTCCCTATTAGTTAAAGCACGAGGCTCATCCCAATGATAAATGTGAGTACCGCCACCGCCGCTACCAGTGACAGTGTATGCTGGTTTGGCAGGATCTAACCTTTTATAAATCTGACTAATTTTTGCACCTGAGATATGTAATTGCAATTCCTCTGGCAGACTTGCCGTAAATGCATTTTCTCCGGGCTTTATGTACTTCAATCGTTCAACAACCACAGCCGATTGTTTCGTTAATTCGTTATTCAGCGCATCTTTGGAAATGGGCGGATTCTCTATTGCATTTCGGCAGGTATTATCGCAATTTTTGTATGGTTCAGTGCTTGGAATTTTGAAAACATACGGTAAATCAGAACGAATTCCGACAATGATCATTCGATGTCTAGCTTGTGGAACCCCATAATTCTCGAATTTGTAAAGATTTGGATAAATTCTATAACCAGCTTCAATCAGATCTTTCTTTATCTGCTCAAAAGCTCGACCTTCATTGGCACTTTTCAAACCGCCAACATTTTCAGCTAAAAACCACAATGGTTTAAATCGCTTTAAGACCCGAACTCCGTAGCTGTATAAAGGTCCATATTCGCCATCAAAGCCTTTTTGTTCGCCTACAACAGAAAAATCGTTACACGGAAATCCAAACGCGAGTGCATCAATCTGCGAAAGATTGTCAATGTCAAGTTCATGTACATCCTGACAGATAACGCTATCTGGCTTATCAGGACAAATATTATGCCGATATGTTTCGCAAGTGCTCTCGTCTATATCGTTCGACCATTCATGCACAATTTTATAGTCTTGATCTGTAATTTTAGCATTAGTTGCGCCCCAAGCCAAACCACCTGGACCGCAGAATAATTCACCTAATCTAAAGCATTTAATCCCATCGGCAGGAATATTTCGCAACTCTGTTGAGGTTGGTTCATCCAAATGTTCCGCATACTTGTGCGGACCAAAATCTAATTCCCGTTGTTTTGAAGAAATATCCTGCTTCACCATATTATTACCTATAAAGTCATTATAAATGCTCACCGCCCGCGTATGCTCGCAGGCCTGCGGCCGAGAACATAGCGGGCGGCAAAGGGCCGTATCGGCGCACGCCGATAGGCCCGACGCGTGTGGCGTATCGCGAAGCGATAGCCACCGCAACTCACTTTTTCCCTTTGAAATAATCCTTCCCTTTTCTAACATTATCCATCAATTTGTCGGATCTTGTGTCTCGACCAGAGGGATTACGAAAAGCTCCAGGAGGCAAATTATTTTTCTTTTCAAATTCACCGAGTGTTTCTCTACGAGAAGCATTCGAATCATTGAACAAAGATGATAAAATATCGAAAAATCCCATGGGTGCTCCTTTAATTACGCCTTCTTGATTTCAAACGTCATTTCTTCGCCTTCGAATGCGGCTTCCATGGCTTGTTTGTCGGTGGCGCGTTCGAGCTTGATGCAGAGGAGGCCTTCGGCCATTTTGTCGCCCCAGGCGTCGAACATGGCGATGATGGTCTGGGAGTCGGACTGCCAGGTCATCGTGATGCGGTCTTCGATTTCGAGGCCGATTTCCTTGCGGGTGAGCTGGAATTTACGCATGGCGTCGCGCATGAACGCTTCGATGCGGAGGTCTTCGGTGATCTCGGTGTCGAACGCTGTCCAGTAGCCGCATTCTTCGGCGATCGCGAGTTTCTCGTTGGGGAGGGCCTGCATGATGATGAGGTCGGGCGTGACTTCGACAGGGCCGGCACTGATGGTGAGCGTGACGGCTTCACCGGCACGGGCTTTGGCGATGACGAGGTCTTTGTTGGCCGTGAGGGCGGCACCGACTTCCTTGATGGATTTGCCGAATTTCGGGCCTGCGGCGCGGAAGTTGAGCTTGATTTCGTAATCGAGCGGGCTGGGCGTGCCGGGAGCGAGGATTTCGACGG
>JAZRWV010000438.1:0-3727 GCA_045599925.1 Myxococcota bacterium | reverse complement strand
AGATCCGCATCGTGATTGCCAAAAACAACATAGAAATCATTCGGATGACGCTTCTGAAATCGCGAATACATCATCAACGTTTCAAAACATTTAAAGGCTTCATAGACGGCGACCACGATTTCGTGATCATCGCTGCGCATGAGCTCGTCGCCTGTCATTTGCGTACGAACCCCTGCATCCCTGTCCCAGTCCACAAAATGATTGCCTTCTCGAAATAGAACGGCCTTTAGCTCCGGCATCAATTCAATGCGCTTTTGCGAAAGCATTCGCAGATTCTCATCACTCGAATCCTCGGGAAGGGCAAATCCATCACATAAATCACCAACCTGGACAAAGGCAGGATGCGCTTCTCCTCGCTGGCAGCTTCGAACTTCAAGGCGCGTGATAAAATCAATGATTTCTCCCCCGCAGCCATGTGTATCCCCAATGCTATAAATAACGGAATTCGGTATTCTATGTGTGTATCTGGACATAACCGCCTCAAAAAAAGTGTTCGACTCTTATAGGGGGATTTAGCACTTTTGGCAATGTTTGATACTGTTTAATTCTTGCGTAGATTACGGCTTCGCCCGTTGCCACGTGATCATCGACCAGCCGATTTCATATTTCCATCGTCGCCACGTGATCATCGACCTACGGATTTCATATTTCCATCGTCGCCACGTGATCATCGACCTACCGATTTCGTATTTCCATCGTCGCCACGAGATCAGTGACCTACCGATTTCATATTTCCATCGTCGCCACAAAAATAGTGACCAAAAGAAATGCTCCGTTTGTTCGTACCTTTTCTTCTATTTCGGCTGATTTGGTGATGGCCAATTTTCGGAAGTCACCGCATTATTTGGATTTGAAATGTCGATAGAGATGGACGAGAATTTCTGCATCCAGCGCTGCATATTCCAGCTGTTCGACTGATAACGGTCTTCGATCCCAGCGCGATGTCTGGCATTCTTTGTCCATTTCGAGTCCGAATTCTCTCTTGCAGACTGCCTTTAACGAATGTCCCCCAGGGCATTTCATGCCATAGAGCCCTCGACTGACTTTCATCGTGTCCACGATATTCAGAATTGGAATGCCGTACTTCTTCATGACTGAGCATTCAAAGGTCGAATTGTGGATAACCTTGACGATGTTTGGATGCGCAAACACTTGCTCGAGACCAGAAAAATCGACACTCAACGGATCGATGAGAAAAGACTGATCGGCACACCCGATTTGAATGAGACAAAGCTGTTGATCGTACAGCGTCGTTTCGACATCCAGACCGATAAAGTTCTGGCTGAGAATGACATTGAGCGCTTTGGCGAGTTTTTGTTCTGTATCGACGTAAGTCCAGGGATAACGCGTATGCATAATGCCTTCGCGGATTGGCGTCGTTAGACAGGGTGTCGAGCATTCTGCCGGTTTGCTGGCGGGAGATGGGGGCGTTCTCGTTTTGATGGTACGCTTTGATGGCGTCACAGCGGTGGATGAAGTCGCCTGTTTGCAGGGAATATCGGTGATTGCAGGCAGGCAGTCGTCGATCATTCTGAGATGATCCGTTTGTACGACGACTGGCAGCGCTTCGTGGAGTTCGGAAAACATGCGCTGTAAATCGTAGTCCAGGGCTTTGTACTGAAGCGCTTCGGGAACAATTGTAAACAGCCATCCGTAGGTGTGATTGCGTTTCCAGTCCGAAAATATCGCTTTTTTAAGCGCTTCAGGCATGCCGCTGCTTTTGATTTGATAGATTTGGGAAACGATATCTTCGAGGCGTTTTGCCGCTTTGGGAAGACACGATTCCGCAACGGCTGGCCAGCTCAGACGAAGGTTGAAATTGCCCAGGGCAACGTTGAGTTTTGGCGCAAGCTGTTTGAGAATCATCGCCAGAATGGCGTTGTTTTCAAGGCCTCCAAAAGTCCACCAATGCGCAGAATCACACGTGATCTCGATGAAATGCTCTGCCGGCGCTGTCTTGAATTGTTCCCTCAATTCCTTGAGTTCGTATGCACACTTTGCACTCAATACGACGGATTCGGGTTCGGTCGCTTGAAAAATTAACTTTCGGATAGCAATCATTTGCTTCGCAGAACAGACCACCGGCATGGCATCGATATAACCGGCTGCAGGGAATTCGGTGGGGACGCGAAGAACGGCTTCTGCACCAAGCTGGTTGTGAAAATGCTTTTGCCAGGGTTTGCCGGCAAGACTGAAGTTGGATTGCTTGTGGAGAAAGTCGCTTTCGATGTCGCCGATGGCTTCGTGATTGATCGTTTGACAGACCGTCTCATGCTTGTATTTGTGCAGACTTCCCAGCTTTGTAAAACTCGAGATTCCTGGGTAGAGACTCATTCCGGCTTTGGTGATCTCAAGGGTTTGATTTGTTCGCGTGATAAATCCCTGTTCTAGCCAGTATTCGAGGCATTGCTGCCCTTCTTTGGATTTGAGTTCGTCGAGCTTTAATACACTCCTGTGAAGGGATGAATAAAGACTGTAAATGCTGAGCCACAGCTTTTCTAGCGAACGATTGGGAACTTCCTGCGCCGATTTGGTGGCAGACAAAAGCATCGAAAAATGGTTTGTCGCTACAATGGAAACAGGGGCTTGCGCGGGAAGATACTGATCAGCCAGACGGATGTCGTCATCGGGACGCGGATCAATGGCACAGTAATGCTTCCAGCTGGCGTTCGGAAGCTTAAACTCATATTGAGCATTGCGTGTCAGATATTGAAAACACTTGTTCTTCTTCGCGTTGGCACCGTTGTATATGGCAATATGGGCGCGATGAGATAACTCGGAAAATTTCAGTCTGTGCGCTTCATTTCGACATGAAACAAGCGTGTTTTTGCGCTGACATATTTCCCAGAATTCGGGCTCTATCTCATTATCCGCAGATTCTGCGTCGGGAAAGTACCATAAAAAGGGTTTCATCCCGTTGGCGTCGATGGAACTTTCTAACCACCTGATGTCGGGATGAAGGCGGGTCAGGTCTTCTTTGGGCAGAAGGGTTCCAAAATAGGCGACGGGGATATGCTGCGGAAGTTCCCGATAAATGCTGAACCAGTAGTCCAGGGCATTGTCCTCATAATCTTTGGGAACTGCCCACACAATATAGCGTCTGCACAATTTGACCATCTGATCAAAACGGTCACGATCCGTCGTCATGAGATATTCGATGACATTCGGTGTCGTTACCTGAATCTCAGGGGTTTCCATCTCAAATGGGGGCTCGGCAAGGGCATTCTTTAGATTATCTGCACAGGTGGTGTCTGAGGTAATGAACAGAATAATGCCGTCTTGATCGCCGATAAATGCAGGTCCTAACGCGGAAAATAGGCTTTGAACCAAAAGAGGATGGCTTCCAGTGACGGCAATTGTATCCGTTTTGCTGAGAGTTTCTGTCAATTGAATTGCTAATTGTTCCGTCGCACTGCGCATTTTTTGATAAATCCTTTATTTGGTCGTACATACAAAACCGATATATTTATTACGCCTTTATTCTATAAATCGTCAAGTAAAGGTATTTTGACGTTATTGCTTTGCAGGTGATAAATAGGAAATCGTTTTGTGCATGAAGAGGATGCGTTCTAAATGCGATATGATATATTCTTTAGTTATAAATGTCGCGGCGTATGGGAGATTCTATATTTCTGTATATTGAGCGTGCGTTTGTAAAAAAGAATAATAGAATTGTTTGGGTTTGTAGGAATGGGGGGCGTCGGTGAGGGCAGTAAAAAGACCGGCG
>JAZRWV010000437.1:0-1995 GCA_045599925.1 Myxococcota bacterium | reverse complement strand
CTCCGGATTGCCAATACTGCAGAAGAGACCGAATCTCTTTCACTTCCGGAAACAGAACATATCCTTGCGAATGAAGAAACCGTCCGCAAAGCTGTTGAACAGGCAAGTGTTCAGTCCATGAGATCTCGCATGAACAGCGATTATGAATCGCTTAAAGTCAGCAAATCTTATGTTGAATCTCTCGCACAGAAAGTTTCTTCAGACAAAAATTCTGCAGCTCAAAATACAGAAATTGCCCGGGCCAATGAAAGTCTTCGCAAAGCGAGTCAGAAACTCCTTGAGCAGGACAACGAACGCATCAGACATCTCGTCAAATCAGCGATTTCTGCAGTTGTCTCAGAACTCACGCCAGAAACTGCACAGCAGCTTTCTCACGTCACTAACGATTTGTCAGTTCAGAACGTACGCAACACACTTAATTCACTTCACAGCCCCAATCCTCGCATTCGCGAAACGCTTCAAGAATTGGATCGCATTCAGTGGCGTTCGGATGTCCTCAATGAACTTGCAAACGGCACAGTTGAAACATCAGAATCTGCACAGAACTCCGATGAAGCACAACTCCTCGATGCCCGCATGATGTTCGAACAAAAACGCATGCAGTTTGAACAAAATCCGGATTATCAATCAACCGAAACAGCACTGCTTAAAGCCCTCGATTTTGAAATTCCTACACCAACATTCCAGTCCTCATCCAACTATCGTACAATCCAAAACAACATTCAGAGAGTACGTCAAATTGCCCAAAGTGCAGCCGCTGGTGACGTGGGACTCTATGCCCCAAGAGCCGGCAGCGAGTATTCCCGCAATACCAAAACAGCACTGGAACTGGCGGATGAAGCTGCTCCTGCTGTTTCTGCAATTCCGACACTTCAGAACGAGTCTGCAAAACGTTCCAACCGCCTTCTCAAAGACATCAAACAGCTCGCCTATATGCCGTCTGTTCGTGCAGATATGGGCTTCGTTGCACCGAGAAGCCAGATGGATGATGCTTCTGCACAACCACTCTTCAAACGCGTCAGATTCAGTCAGGACAACAAACAGGTCAATCAGCTCCTCCCAGCTCTTTACAATATTTCCGGCATTAAACTGAAAAAAGATAATTCAAGCCCGCTCAGAAAAGCTTATAAAGATCTCAATCTTCAGGCTGCAAACCTGGAACTCGTAAAGATTATTGAAAATAACTTTGATCCAACTGCCAAAGGCAGAAATTCAGATAAAGTCTCCGGTGCAGCAAATGATCCCAGTCAAAGAGTCGATGCCGCTGATAATCCTCACGCTCGCGTCGCCGGCATTATTTCGGACTGGGTTGACAGCCGCAAAGATTTACGCCGTCTTTCCGCTGACACCAGCTCCCTTATCAATACCGGCCGCATGTCAGCCAATGCGATCGAATCTTCACTCAAATCTGAAGCCATGCAACTGCCTGCTTCTGTTCAGGCTAAATTGTCTCCATTCCTCGGATTTGACCTCTCCACAGTTAAAATCTTTACCGGTCCTATCGCAGCCATGGCCTCTGAAGCAATGGGGGCTCACGCATTTACCCTCGGTAAAAATGTCTTCCTCGGCGAAAACAGACTCAACTTCGATACACCAGAAGGACTCGGTTTGCTCGCACACGAAATTCTCCATACTTCACACTTCGGTTCCGGCGAATCGGTAGAAGCCAAAGAACAGGCCGCTGAAGCAATGGAATCCCGTGTCAAACAGGCTTTCGGCTCTGGAGGAACCATGTCCCTCGCACTCGAAAGAGATACCGACAAGAAATCAACGGGCAAAACAGACGAACATTCCAGCAATTTCGGCACACTCAAACCCGATTCAGTAGGGGCCAGACCAACCTATGATGCTGAATACGTCTTCGATACTGTCTGTGAAAAGGTCGTTGAACTCATGTATGCATCCTTCCAGAGAGAAAAAGAACGCGAAGGTACAGATCGTTAATCACCATAAACTTCTCATAAAAAAAGCGCGGAATCTCTTCCGCGCTTTTTT
>JAZRWV010000436.1:0-2845 GCA_045599925.1 Myxococcota bacterium | reverse complement strand
TGGCACTGTTCCTGACCCCGGCACTGTTCCTGACCCCGGCACTGATCCTGACCCCGGCACTGATCCTGACCCCGGCACAGAACCCGATCCCGGAACTAAGCCCGAAGTCGTTGCAGAGGCCGATTTGCTCGATGTCGTTTTTAATGAAGATGGTTCGGCAAAAAATATCGCCCCAACGGATTTAACCGTGAAAACGTTTGCGAGCTCGGCCCTGACGACCTATTACAATAACGATTACAAACGATATGCCGCACACTTCGCAAATCCGCTCGGTGGAACGGCATCCGGATATTATCGCATTGATTATGGTTCCAATAGCATCGTCACAAACGGTTTGAAGGATGGACATAGCATTGAAGCCGTTTTCCGCATGGATGCGCCACATGACGGCACGTCTGAAGCCAAATTCTTTGCAGCACATCAGTCCGGCGGGACGGGATTTCTGATTTCCAAATCCGAAAAAGGCCAGGATATCACCTTTTTGCCGCATGTCGGTGGAAATTACATCTGGTGTGGCAGCGGCATAAAACCTGAAGTTGGTCGCTATTATCACGTCGTGGGCGTTTGGGATAAATCGACGGCATCCATTTATGTCAATGGCGAGCTTAAGGGCACGAAAACGGCGAATGGTGAGCTGAATTTGGGGTCCGAAACGTGGTTCGGTGTCGGATGTGATGCCTCAAATGGAACAGGAAATATCGCATGGAATGGTGAGGTCGCCATTGCCCGCGTTTACAACAACCCACTGACGGCGGCTCAGGTTAGTGAACTCTATCAGAAAGCGAAAAATGAACATGCGGTTCAGTTCGTCATCAGCAATGCCGATGCTCTCGGAACTGCCAGCGTTTATGCCGGATATCACTATTATGTGTATGGAAATGGCTTTCAAAACGGGGATGTGATTCGTTTTGAATCCATGACGTCTGACGCATCTTTTGACTGCAATACCACGATTGATAGCACTCGTGCGACCTGCGTCGTTCCTGACGCTCTCGTCACCGATGACTATCGCGTCGTCGTCGTACGCGGCGATCAGTCATATCCAGTGACTTCCGGTAAAATTACCGTCACGCCATCTGCAGGAACGCAGTCAAATGTCAAATGCGTTGCACATCGCGGATATCATCCCGATGACGCACATCCCGAAAATTCCATTGCTTCTTTAAAATATGCACAAGAACTCGGCGTTTATGGCGCAGAATTCGATGTGTGGATCACAACCGACGGCGGTCTTTTCGTCAATCACAACCCGTCTTTGAAGGAAGCAACCGGAACGGATTTGACGATTCAGTCATCGACATCGGCCAAAGTTCAGGCGCTC
Organism: Myxococcota bacterium; assembly: GCA_045599925.1. Lineage (GTDB taxonomy): Bacteria > Myxococcota_A > Bradymonadia > UBA4248 > UBA4248 > UBA4248. Next base: position 1,524 of record JAZRWV010000436.1, on the reverse strand, counting down.
AAGCTAAAAAATGGCGAATCTGTTCCTACACTTAGAGCATACCTCGAACAGGGAAAGAAATATCCAAACATCAAACTGATTCTGGAAATCAAAAGTCATTCCACGGCTGATAAAAACAAGAAAGTCACCGAAGCAAGCATTGCATTGGTCAAGGAAATGGGCATGGAAGATCAAGTCGAATGGATTGCATTCAAATACGACGTCTGCAAACAGATCCGTGCGGCTCTTCCTAATGCTGTCGTTCAGTATCTGAATGGCGACAAATCCCCATCGTCCATGGTTGCAGACAAGATTTCTGCCATCGATTACAGTTCTTCTGTTCTTTCCGATAATACGGGATGGATAGCAGAAGCCCATAAAAATAATATGTTTGTCAACGTTTGGACAGTAGACACCACGTCTGCCATGAATACCTGGATAAGCAAAGGCGTCGACGTGATCACGACGAACAAAGCGGCAGATATGATGAAATTAATTCGAATATATGTTGAAAAATAACTTATCTTCACGACTTCGTCTGATATATATATAATTTGGAGTCATAACAAATGGTGCTGAATCAAAAAGAATGCTTTGAAAAATATGTTCCTCAATATGGCAATGCAGAGACCGTTGGCGGCGAAATTCTTCGCGCGGTGAATCATCTTTTCATCATGGAAGACGAAGAAGGTGAACGACTTGGATGCTCTGATTTTGCTGAAGCCATTGTCAATCCTGCCGGACGTTTCATCTACCGCAAGATTGACGATGAACATGTTCGTTCACAACTCGCCCGATCCTGGGGTGCTGAGGCATTTTCGAAGCTCATGCCATATGAAAAACGCCTTCGGCAGCTATTTGCACTCATATGGCAGTGGATTTGCGAACACCCCGAAGTTTTTGAAACGCCCAATGAAGATATATTTGAAGACGAACTCGAATGTAAACTGGACGAAAAAAACGCAGTTGGATTTAATCTTACCCGCGAATTTGCTGCGTCTCTAATGAAAGGCGGCAAGCGAAAACATCATTAATACGTCATGCAATCAGAGACGTAACAGCCGCGTATTTTTTCATGGATTATTTGGAGCCCTGCTATTGGCCGAAACGGCCAATACGCAAGGCTGAGCGGCCTATCTCCGATACGGCCCCGCATTTACCTCGCATGTTGAGAAAGAGAAGACCGCCTATGCCTGCGCCATGCGGCTTCACACATCTCCACATAAAATTCGTTCGCCTATCTGCTCTCTTCATTTTTTCTTTTGACTCGCCCAACTTGGCGAGCGATAGAATGCGGGCTCGATATCGAGCAATAATGTTTTCAAAAGGAGAAATGGATGATGGACGAACTGCTTTCACCTAAACTCGACATTATCTTTAAAAAACTGTTTTCGGAAAACCTCGATTTGCTGCGGGATTTTGTATCATCCATGTTGTCGATTCCAATGGAACAAGTGCAAAACCTCGGTAACTATTCAGCCGGGGGCTCTTGGATAGAGGTGGATACACCACGCCGTTGACAGCATCCGTAAAAATAAGCTGCCT
>JAZRWV010000435.1:0-6776 GCA_045599925.1 Myxococcota bacterium | reverse complement strand
CATCTTCGTCGTCAACTGCGCTTTCTTCGTCAGTTACGTGCTAAGCACGCGCCTTCCTCATCAAGCTTGTTTCCTAGAATCTGCTCGCGTAAAAACAAAAAAAAGTCGAGCATTGGTTTTATCCGGGCTCGTCTTGTCTTCGGCTTCGATGAATCTGGTTATTAATATGGCGTCTTCCTGGCGCTTCTGGATTTGGCAGCGCGCTAATGCCTATTGGCATGCGCGCTTTCTTTGATTTTGGCCTTTGTTCAATTGTCCATTGTTTTTTGTTGTAGCGCCAGTGAAATAAAATTAATGGGTGGTGCGTAATATAAGATGTGATATAATACTGTATCACCAATTGCTCATTGTGGCTTTTGCTGTATAGGTTAAACCTTCAATATTGCTTTGTGGCTAAGAATATGGAACGTAAGAAAAAAATACTCATTTTCCCCGTTGGTTTGATTACCAACAATCAGTATATTCCAAACCTGATTAGAAATCTTTCTGACGAATTCGATTTCTTGCCCTGGGATGTGGCCTGGAAAAAGTTTGGGCTTGGTGTTTTGCAGTCCGATATCATTTTTTTGAATTGGATTGAGGCAATAAAAGGCAATAACAGCGAACTTGTCCGTATTCTTTCTTATCTTGGTCGTGCAGCTCTCGTTAAATATTTTGAATTGTCAGGAAAACCGATTGTTTGGACTTGTCACGATAAGATTTCTCACGAAAAACAAAAAGATAAATATGTTCATAGATTAATGATGCAAACGGCAAAAGCGGCTTCTCGCATTCATTGCCTTTGTAAAGCCACAATGGAGCTTCCCGAAATTGCTCCATACAAAGACAAATGCATTGTCATTCCTCATGGCGATTACTTCGGTAATTACGGAAAAACAGGCCAGAACCTTAGAGAAAAGTATAATATTCCTGAATCTTCTCATGTTCTTTTATTCATAGGTCTTGTTAAACGCTATAAAAATATAGAAATTCTGTTAGATAGCTTTGCTAAAGCTGTCGAAGAAAGTGGTCGTAAGGATGTCGTTCTATTCATCGTCGGAAGAAGTGAGCCTCCCGAATATCATAAACAGCTTCTTGAACGTCTCAAATCTGTTTCTGATCAGGTGAGATTTGAACTTTCATTTATCAAAGATGAAGAAATGGCAGATTATCTTGAACTGGCTGATGCCCTTGTCGCGCCATATCCTCTTCGTTCTATGCTTAATTCCGGGACATTCTGGATGGCTTGTTCATATGCCTGCCCAATGATCATTCCCGAAATCGGCGGCGTTTGTGACAACGACGAACGTCATAAAGCTGGCTGGTTTTATCGTTATGATGATGAATCACAGCATCGCGATGCTTTAAAAAATGCCATACTGGAATTTTTTGAAGACTTAAAAGATCCTGAAAAAATGAAATCCAAAGCCAATGAAGCTCTTGCCTGGATGGAACGAAATTCCTGGAAAAATAATATCGAACGCTGGAAGGCTTTGTTCAGATTTTGATTTTCATGCCCCCAAATCGTGTATTCATAAACTGTTTTGGTGGAATTATTCAGGCGTATGTCCAAACATGAGTATGGCTGTTTTGGACAAAGCTTGAACTATCGGGCTTGTGCGCCGCAGGCTAGAAGGGGTAGCGGCGTATTTGCTTTGCAAATAGCCGCGCAGGGGAAGGCTTTCCCCTCCCAGAAAATCATCATTCAGCCCTTCCACATTCAGAGACTGATTCAAGAATAAAGCGTTTATCTTTAATGATTTGGTTTGGGTTTATTCAGCCATTATTTCAAATCAGATTTCATATTATTCATGTTAGAAAACAGCTCAGATACACAAACTGATAAAACATTGAGTGTGAATTCGGAAGACTGCACAAATACAGAACGCACAAATGATGGCATTTCATCAGCTGATGAGCCTCGGAATGATGACAATAAAGAAGAAGTCGGTGATTTGGGAAAAGCCCAGAAAAAAATCCGCTCCGGTTTCATGTGGCTTGGGATTGCCAGTATCATTTCCCAAGTGCTTGACGCTATTTCTCTTCTCATCGTCATGATGTTTGTCGGCAAGGCTGATCTCGGTCTGGCAACACTCGCTGTGAGCTTTTCCAAATGTCTGGAAGCTTTCAATGGACTTGGTGTTGGAAAGGCCCTCGTTCAGGACGGTCAGCTGACATCCAATGAAACCGATTCGCTGTTCTGGCTGACTGTTATCGTTGGAATTGTGATGTCGCTCATCATGATCCCAATTGCCTGGGCAGGTTCAATTTTCTACAATGATGAAGCTCTGTTTGTTCTTGTGTTGTTCTGCCTGATAAAGGTTTTTACTGGCGGAATTGCTGAAGTTCCTAAAAAATTAATAGAACGCAGACTTCAGTATTCCAAGAGTACTCTCATCATTGTCGTATCGACATTTTCATCAAGTATTGCCAAAATATTACTAGCCATTCTTGGGGCCGGTGCATGGGCTCTCGTCGGTGCACATGTCCTCTATGGGCTCGCATATGTCGTTATGGCTTTTATTTTGTCACATTACTGGCCTCGAATTCATTTCAAGCTCGAAGAATGTCGCCGCTTCGTTCAGTTCGGAATCCGTTACTGTTGTTCCAACCTGATTGAAACACTCAATAAAAATATCCATTACTTCATCGTCGGCAAATTCTTTGGCGAATCCATTCTTGGCGTTTACCGCGTCGGATATGAACTCGCCATGACACCCGCTCTTGCTTTGCTCAATGTCGTCAATGAAAGTTCGTATGCTGTATTCGCAAAGGTTAAAGAAAAAAAAGAGGAATTATCTTCGCTATTCGCCTGGAATCAGGGAAATATCGCCATATTTTCTTTGGTTCCCATCGTGTTTATTCTGTTCTGTTCAAAGGACATTTTCTCATTAATTAATAATGGCGAATGGATGGATGCTACTTCATTCATTTCTCTTGCTCTGGTCGTTGCTTTTGCAAAGGCCCTTGTGCAGACCTTCCCGGAGCTTTATCGCGCTTGTGGAAAACCCGGATATGCACTCAAAACAGATGCTTTCGAATGCACATTGATATGTCTGTTTTTCATTAGTGCACTCGCCATTTGTTACTTCTTCGGGGTTGCCAATGACAGAGCTTTAAACGTGCTCTTCACGGCCTGGATTTTGCTGTTTATCCCTCTTCTGGCCTTCCATCTCAAGCTGGCTAAAACCCTTATCTTAACGGGCTTAAGGTCGACCGTTAAAAGCATTTCCAAGGCTCTTGCTTTTGGAGTGGTGTCGGTCGGTCTGTCCCTGCCTTGCTGGTTCGTTCAGGATAATTTGCCCTGGCAACCTTGGGGACATATGGCGATTGAAGTCGTCATCTTGTTGATATGCATTGGCATTTATGCCAAATGGATTCGCCAAAAAAGGATCTAAAACCAGCCTGTTCCCTCATATTCTTTTGGAATGACGAAACTCAGAATCGGTTTTACATTATAAATAATGGCATTCTGGAGCCATTCATCCAGACAAAACAGGCGCGATATTCGACTTCCTGAAATACTTCCAGCAGAAGTCGAATCTGCTCTGTATTCGCAATGGCAACGGCATGTCGATTCTCTGCTGAGTCTTTTGTCGGCGGAAGCTCAAACAATATTACCGCATGATGATAATCGCTTAAGGGCTTGCTCCATGCAATGCACCAGTCTTCCAGATCATCGCTGTGAACTTCGGGAATAGGAATGTGTACACCGAGCTTGTTGCGCGTCAGATAGCCCATCACATCGGCAAAAGTCCAGTAATCGGTTTCGCCGATTCCTGCACAATATCTGACATCAAATGGACTTTCCCTCGAAAAATCATTCTCAATGCCAAGCACCCGGTCGAGTTGGGAAAGAATGGTCGTTTTCAGGTCTTCGTTGGCACTTCCAAGAAACAGCTTGAACGTTTCTTTCACGAGCTGATCGTTGTGAACCCGATGACTGCCGCTGCCTCCAATCGCATTCAATGTCGCAGAAAGGGCTTCCGGAAATATCTTTTCGATGTCGTCTTCGTGGCGATATCTCCACAGCAGCAACAGGCCGCGAAGATGCCAGGCCACTGCCATCAGGGCCGCAATATGACTGCCAGTCAGAATGCGCGCAACATGCATGCAGGCCGCATAAATTCTAATCTGAAAATCGTAGGCTGATGTATCAAACTGTGTATATTCCCAGATGGCGTTCAATGCGATAAAAACTGTGCGCTGAGGAAGTATTTCGGCAATTCCGGCTCCTCCTTCCGGCAGAAGGTCAAAGGCTCCATGCGGATCATATTCCATGGCGTTGATGAGTTTTCTTCGGCAAACGCCGTCACGACGAACGAAACATTCCCAGTTGTCCGCACTCAGGACGCGCAAAAATACCGATTTCCCCATCACCGCTTTATCAGAGACTTCCACTGTTTCCAGCTTTCGGCAGCCCGCAAACAGCTGCGTCGGAACTTCTTTCAATCCATTCGGCAGATGCACAAATTCCAGACTGTAGCAATTCTTAAACGCATTCGTTCCAATAGACGTTATCGTATCGGGCAGAATCATGCGCTTGAGTGACTGACATCCGGCAAAAACGAGGTTACCCATTGCTTCAAGTGCAGAAAATTCAACACTTTCAAGTGATGTACAGTTCGAAAAACAACTCGATTCCAGCTTCTTGACGCCCTCTGGCAAACGCATGCTTTTCAGGGATGTACACCCTTTAAAGACATTTTCACCGATTTCGGTCAAATCCGCAGGCAGTTCAACGGTTTCCAGCGCCGCGCAGCCTGAAAATAAGTCCTTTTCCAGCTTCGGCAAACGCACAGGCAGATGAACGAATTTGAGCCTGTTAAGCCCGGAAAATGCGCGTTCTCCAATCGATGTCACGGAATCCGGAATTTCAATCTTTTCTGCAGTTTTGCAATGGTGGAATGCTTCGGATGCAATACTTGAAACATCTTCAGGAATGCGTATTTCCAGCAAGTCTGCACTCAGAATCTCTGTCAGACAGTGCTCAGAAATAATGAAATTGGCTGTTTGTTCCTGGTCTTCAAGGGGCATGTCGAAATCCGTGTCTGCATGGCTTTCATATACAAAAAAAAGCCCTGTACTTATATCATGTACAGGGCTTGTGTCGGAATAATTGGGGATGGCCCCTCAACGCGCTGCGTTACGGGGCCTTGCCGGCCTATGCCTGGCGCATACGGCCGGCTCCCCGCGCTATTTCATACGCGCGGGGATGGCGAGGACGGCAACAAACCTTGGCACATAGGTGCGCATCGGCGGCGTATTTTCCGTGTCGAGGCGTTGTGCACAACGCCTCAACACGGAAAATAGCCGCCGATCGCGAGGCGTATCGACGAAGGAGATAGCCGAGCCCCAAAAATATAAAACCATTGAAACAACCGTGTATTATAGGTAAAAAAGAACGAAATACGCGTACAATGAATGGTGAACATCGTTGTACACGACTATGGAGTGAAATGTTTATGCGTATCTGTATTTGTTCAGTGGTTACCACCCGAAATAGTGAACATTTTTTAACACAAAACTGCGGAGGGATGCGATGATGGATTTCAAAGCATTCCTCGAATGGGCTCGCGTTCATGCGCCGGAGCAGCACACCAAGGGCAAATGGTTTGAGCAGGCCGTTAAAACCTGGATGAAATCCGATCCGCGTTTTAACACGCAGATGCGCGATATCTGGCTGTGGAACGAATTTCCGGGGCGCGCATCGATGGGCGGCAGTGACCTCGGCATTGATCTCGTCGCGGAAATGGTGACGGCCGGCAGCGAGGCATCGGAATTTTGGGCCATTCAGTGCAAATTTTACGATAAAACGACGATTGCCAAGGAACACGTCGATTCGTTTGTCGCGCATTCTGCCGGGGAGTTTGAAATTCGCGGAAAGATGCGCCAGTTTGCGCGCAGAATCTGGATCGATACGGGCTGCAAATGGAATAAGAATGCCGAAGTGAGTGCATCCAATCTGACGAATTTCTCGCGATTTACGGCGACTGATATCGATGATTGCAAGCTCGACTGGTCGCAGCTCATCGAAGGACATGTGCAGAACGAACCGCCGCGCGTTGCGCGGGAACATCAGCAAATGGCAGTGCAGAAAGCCGCCGCGCACTTTGCAGATCACGACCGCGGCATGCTCGTCATGGCCTGCGGCACCGGCAAAACGCTGACTTCACTGCGCATTGCCGAACGCCTGTGCACACATCGTCATCTGGGGGCGGACCACATCGAACGCACGGTTTCGAGCGGTCTTGTGCTGTTTCTGGTGCCGTCTATCGCGCTGCTCGGTCAGGCTTATAACGCGTGGAAACTGGATGCCGTCGATATCAATGATGCCCGCAAACACGCGCCGCTCATGGGATTCGGCGTCTGTTCCGATGCCCATGCCAACGACAAGCGCTCAAAAAAGTCCGCCGTCGAAGACCTCGCTCATGATTCGATTGCCGATATCACCGCGCCGTGTACGACCAATGCCGAAAAAACGGCAGAGCGCATGCTTTCGTGCCGCGAATTTGTCGAAAATGGCACCGGACTGTGCGTCATTTTCAGCACATATCAGTCGATCGAAGCCGTCGAAGCGGCACAAAAACGCGTTCTAGAAGAAACCGGCGGCGCATTCGGGACGTTTGACCTCGTCATTTGTGACGAAGCGCATCGCACGACGAAGGCCTGGTGTGCCAAAACGGCCGAAGATACACCTGCATTTTTGCACGTTCACGACGATGCGGTGATTCGTGCTCGCAAACGCTTATATATGTCCGCAACGCCGCGTATTTATTCCGGGGCGGCAAAAGCGA
>JAZRWV010000434.1:0-8130 GCA_045599925.1 Myxococcota bacterium | reverse complement strand
CTTTTAACTTGTCTGTTTATAACAGATTTGCTGCATTTTCATTCTCATGGCCACTCAAAATCAATTTATTCATAATAATGAAAGTGATGTCGAGGTTCTCGATGTTCAAATCCCTATGTTTCGTGTCATCCTTTATAATGACGATTACACCACATTTGAATTCGTGATCGAGGTCCTCATGTCTGTCTTCAGAAAAAATGAAGAAGAGGCAAAACAGATTACAATGAATGTTCATCGTCGTGGTAAAGGTGTCGCCGGCGTTTATCCTATGGAAATTGCAGAGATGAAGGTCAGTCAGGTTCATCAGATGGCTGAAGCTGCTAATTTTCCGCTAAGAGCTGGAATTGAAAAATAACGCATTCGGTTCACTTTCGCTTTTTCGTGCGCATATATTAGGTGAACACCAGGAGGGTGTTCTCTCGAGTTTCTGATCTGAGCATTCAGAACACAAAAAAAGGATCATTCAATGGAACCACATCAGCTCGAATCTCTGCTGGAACAGGCCCGTCAGGAAGCTATTAAACGGCGCCATTATTATACGACATGTGAACATCTGCTTTTTGTTCTCATCCAAACTAATGAACTCATGAGAGCATTGAATGATCTCAATGTTCCTGTCGAATTTATCCGCTCTCAACTCGAACGCTTCTTTATGCAGGGCCTCGAACGGGCTTCAACCAGTGAATCTGTTGAGTCCTTGGGTGTCCCGACTGCCGCATTAAAAAAACTTCTCTCCATGGTCGTTTTGCAGGCAATGAATTCCGGGCGTTCTTTCCCTCGGGAAATCGATTTCCTTATTCAAATGCTTGCAGATAATGACTCTTTTATCGTCAAAATATTCAACGCTGCTAACGTGCACCAGCTCGATGTCATGCGCTGGGCTTCTGAAAATTTCGTTTCAGGCAATGACGACGATGGCGCGGATGATGAGAAAGATATTGAGCTGGATGAAGATGACGACGACATTTTTCAAAATGATGAAACCGCCTCCGCTGAGAACGAAAATCAGGGACAAAGCCTCGGCTTTTCTCGCTTGAAGGATTATCTGACAAGACTCGTTCAGCTCGCAAAAAATGGAAAAATCGATCCCGTCGTCGGTCGCGATAAGGAAATTGATACTTGTTGTCAGGCTCTCCTTCGACGCAATAAATGCAATGTCCTTATCATTGGTGAAGCCGGTGTCGGAAAAACGGCTATTGTCGAAGGACTCGCCAGACGCATCGCTTTTGATGAGGTTCCAAACGACCTCTATGGCGCTGAAATTTATGCCATCGATATTCCATCATTAATGGCTGGAACTAAGTTCCGTGGGGAAATGGAAGCCCGACTTAAAACCATTTTAAAATTCGTTAAAAGACAGCCAAAAGCAATTCTCTTTATTGACGAACTTCATAGTGCTGCTGGAACGGATAAAAGTACCGGTTCGCAGGAAATACTCGCTTTGCTTAAGCCTGAACTTGCAAAGGGCAGAATTCGTCTCATCGGAACGACGACATACGACGATTTTCGCCGTGTTCTTTCTTCCGACTCTGCTTTGCTTCGCCGTTTTCATAAACTCAATATCGATGAACCAGATGAGGAAACGACAAAACTTATTTTGCATGAAATCGCAAGCCATTATGAGGAATTTCATAAGGTAAAATATACCCCGGAGGCACTCGATAATGCCGTAAAACTGTCAGGAAAATTTATGCCTGAAAACCGTTTTCCCGATAAGGCTATCGATATTATCGATGAAGCTGGTGCTGCGAACCGCATGAAACCTGTTGGCGAACAACTTCAGACAATTGATGTTCCTCAGATTGAAAATATCATTTCAAATGTGGCGCGGATCCCAGATCTGCATGTCTCCTGTGACGAAAGTCTGCAGTTGCTTCATGCTGAAGAACGAATGAAAAGTGTCGTCTTTGGCCAAAATCAGGCCATTGAATCGATCGTGCGACTCGTCAAACTCTCTCGCGCGGGAATTCGCTCCTCAAATAAACCTGTGGCTTGTCTCCTGTTTGCCGGTCCCACTGGGGTCGGAAAAACAGAAGTCTCAAAACAGCTCGCAGCTGTCCTCGGAATGCCCTTTGTTCGCTTTGATATGAGCGAGTATCGCGAAGAATATACTGTTTCAAAATTTATCGGTTCTGCTCCCGGTTACGTTGGTTACGATCGCGGCGGTCTCCTTACGGAAGCCATTCGTTCCAAACCCAATTGCGTCCTGCTTCTCGATGAGATTGAAAAAGCTCATCCAAGTATCTATGACCTGCTTCTGCAAGTTATGGATGTCGCTCATTTGACCGATAATACAGGCAAAACAGCCGATTTCAGACATGTCATTCTCCTCATGACTTCCAACTCCGGAAGTGCTGAAATGAGTCATAAACAAATCGGTTTTGGTCAGGAAATCGATGTTTCGCGCGGAATGCGCGAAATTGAAAAGACTTTTTCTCCAGAATTCAGAAATCGTCTCGATGAAATTATCATGTTTAATCCGCTGTCTCAGGATTCCATGGCTCTCATCGTCGAACGCATGATTCACGAACTTGAAGTACAACTGATGGAAAAGAAAATAACACTTCATTTGACAAATGAAGCCAAATCATGGCTTGCTCAAAAAGGTTATGATCCTGCCTTTGGTGCACGCCCGATGGCACGCCTGATTCAGCGAGAGATTTCTGTTCCGCTCTCAGAAGAAATTCTTTTTGGCTTCGCAAAAAATGGTGCAGATGTTACAATCGAATTGAAAGATGATTCATCTGGGGTAAAATTGATGCATACTGATAAAAATAGAGATTAAAGTTGGCACAAAGTGTGCTTTTGATTGATTAACCTTAATGGTGTTTCACAAAATCTTAACACATCACTCAGCGGAGGTTGATATGAAATCGAGTTTGTTTAGATTTGTTGTTGCCGTTTTCTTCCTGTTTGGATTTTCCTGTGCCGCTCAGGCACAGCCTGGTCCTCATCATGGCCCTGGCCCTGGTCCTGCACCTCATCATCATAATGCAGGTCCTGGTTGTCACTGCCCGCCGAACACTTCATGCCATTGCGTCAAAAATGTTCGTCCGGTCATTCCGCCGCCTCCTCCTATGCCTCGTCCCCGTCCTCTTCCCCCTCCTCCCCCCCACAGAAGTTGTCATGAATGCGATATGATGTTTCATGCCTGCCACGGAGATCCTCGCCATTGTGACAGACTGTTCCACGAATGCATGCACGATTGCCGTCATTATTAAATTAAAGAAGAGCTTCGGCTCTTCTTTTTTTTCGCCCTGAACCCCTCCGGGATTCAGGGCGTTCGCCGCTATGATGGCTTTTCGCCATCATACTCGGCTTTTGAGCTCGCTATTGCATACGCGAGCTCTTTTTTTTTTGCTGTGTCATATCTTTGCAAAGTGTTTCATCTTTTGTCATCAGGTATTCAACTTGGATGATGTGTGGCAAAAAAAGTTCATGTGTGAAAAAAAGAACTGTGTGAATAAATTCTGTACGAATTTCGAATTTTGATAAAATTCGTTCTTGATACAAAAAAATCGTCACCCGAAGTGTCACAATTTTTTTTTGAGGTAATCATTATAATGCAATGCATTTGATGTATTGCAATGTGCAATGGACAATATGCAATGAATAATTGCCGCAGAATCAGTATTTATGCGGATAATATTGCAATTTGATTCGTGATGAGCAAATTGCTGTTGTTTCATTGGGATTTAATTCCACTAATCAAGGAGTGAAAATGGCATTTAAAAGAATTCCACCATAGAACTGTATTGGAAGGTGGCCGAAATTCGGAACCACAAACATAACGAATATCAAGGCGAGGTCTGAGAATGCAGACGTCGCACAAAATCTTGCCCCGATATTCGGCGTCATAGCGCATGGAAATGCATTTGAGTACGCAAGGTGTTGGCTGCTTTTTTTGAAAATCAGCGATATCGCGGGTGAGGTGTATTTTGTGCGCTCCGCGCCGAAAAAAAAGGGGTGGCGGGGGAGGCGGGTGGGGGGTCCCGAAGCGACAGCGGCTAATATACCCTTCAAAATGGCATGCCGGTTTTCCTGCCGCTGGCGCAGTCATTAAGCTCTTTTCTTCTATTCAGAGCTCTCTGAGAGTGAATAATCCTTTGGATTATTCCTCGGTTTCGTCGGAATCATCCGTGCCATTGATGATCGCAACAATGACATCAATCGCATTAATGCAATCATGAATGAAGTTGATAATTCGAGCTTCTGATACGCCGCCATCCAGTGACATCGCACAGCGAAGCATCAGGGCATCTTCATCGGTTTCTTCATCATAAAGGTCGATGCATGCTGAAAATGACGGAAGATCATCATTGCCAAAGAATGCTGTGTTGATGGCATTGACAAGTTCGAGATCTTCTTCATTGTCCATGGAAACATCGACATTGGGAATAATGCAGAAACTCAGGCGTGTTTCATCATCATTCATCATGAGGGTTGCACTGATTTCGTCTTCAAGACGGAGTTCGATGTAACCATCGTCGAGGGAAACATCCAGATCTGCGGATTTACAGATGTCGAGAAGTTGCTCCAGATTCATTTTTTCAATCATGTCTTGTTCTCCTGATTATGCTTGATGATAAAACCTGACACATGCAGGTTGCTGATGTGCCAAATGACCCTCTTGTTTTAAAAAAGCAACATAATTTATGTCATTGAATCACTGTTTTTATTGAATGACATTTCATAGAAGCTGCGCGAGCGTATTGGATGATAAGACAATAGCGAGCGCGAATCATGGCGTATCGCAAGATAGCCATGGCCATTATAATGACCACAATAGGAAAATATCATGACCGCCATAGGGGGCTCCTCCCCAGGCATATCCAAGGGTTACGCGAACCGGAAGTCTGTAGCCTAGATGAAAATCCAATAAAACCTTTGCTCCAATTGAAAATTTAGAGTGCGAGATGTTCCAGTCGTCAACCCATGCATATCCCCAATCACCAAACCCTGATAAGCTTAATCGCGTAAATCCAATGGGAAGTGTGGAATGACCGACTTCTGCATTCCAGAGTGGGGCTGTGTATGCTGCATGGCCATAGAGAAAATGGCGTCCATAAATGAGTCCGGATGGATATCCATGCATTTGAACATCTTCAAAAACCAAATTAAATCCACGGGATGATGAGAGTGAAAACGGTACATTGGATTTATTTTCAGTCCATGATGTGCCGCCGGATAATTTGAGATTGAAAATATGGGAATTCATCCAGGGCATTATCCATGAAGCCGATGCCGATGCACGTGCAATGATGGCGTAGTTTTGAGCACCCAGCCATGGGGCTTCAAAACGCAAACTTGTCTGAACCGTATAGCCGTCGTTTGCTACAACTGCCAGTTCCTGCTGATGAAGATTGCTCCAGCTGTATTGCGCTATTAGGGCATTATGCCAGCCCATGGTCGGCAGCCAGACCGGACGTGCTGATGGATCTCGCTTTGACCAGGAAAGGGGATCATGGGCTTCACTGAATTCTGCATGCGCGCTTAAGGTAACAGATTGTGACCATACACGGCCATTCATGATGCGAGTTGCAGAAATATCACCAAAAAATGTCTGATAATCGTAGGTCTTGTTTTGTTGATTGTCTCGATATAATGCACTTGCCTGATACAAGCCAGCGTCCAGTGTGATATCCCATAGCAGTGACATCCAGCTGTATTTTATGGAAAAATCAACGGCATCTTTCCCGGTTATGTAATCAAAATAGAATGAAAGGGCATGGTGATCGACAAAATCACTGCTGTTAAGCGCAATTCCGATAGAAGCTCGCGTTGAATCCGACCAGCTAAAGCGTGGTTGCCAGTATTGGGGCCATAACCATTGCCAGGGTTTATATCGGTGCGGTTTGTATTGGGATGTTTGGGCAAGTTCAGGATATTCCAACGACAGTGTGAATGAAGGCTCTTCTTGGGGGGCCTGGGGATGAAGGTCTGATGACTGTATTTGGGCTATAGTCGTTCCTTGTGTTGTGTATTGGGTATAATAAATATCGCCATTTTCAGATTCTGATGGGTGGAGAATGCCATCTACCAGGTTGGTCAGGCGTTCATGTGTTCCTGTGGATGGATGCCAGCGCCAAAGATTGAGTTCTCCCGTTCGATCACTGACATATCCCAGCTGACCATCATGCATCCAGAAGAGCGAGTTCTCTGTGGCTTTGTCGTCTGTAATAGAGGTCCAGGTGTTTTGGGTAAATATTTGTATGTCGAATTGTTGCTTTTCCGGCGAAAATACTGATGCAGCTATGATTTTGTCTTTGACGGTAATATCTTCAATCTGCTCAAATGGTTTTCCTGTATAAAGGCATGCATCTTCATGGGTGACGAGAGAGGTTCGCCAGATTTGATTGGATTCATTAACCTGAATAACTCGATATAAATCATCTCCATCCAGTGCAAAGCTACGGATTCGACCAGGAAGTTCAAGATGGCGTATGGTTTGAGTTGTTGTATCCAGAGCATAAAGGGATTCGAATTGTTGATAGCCATCATGAACAGGTGCATGGGTAAAATAGAGCGTTTTACCGGTTTTATTCCAGTGGTGCTCACATCTTCCCCAGCACTCAGCAAGTGCTGTTTCCTTGCCTGTTGTAAGGTCTTTTTGAACTATGGATTTGGGGTGATAACCATCATTTCGAAGGTATGTCAGTGTTTGTTGATGAATAATTGGACGTGTATGCCGCCAGGGGGGTATCAGCGAAGAATGAGCCGTCAAATCTTTGAATTCCGATAGTTTTATTTCTGCTTCTTTGTAAGCAGTTTGACGCCATTCTTCGTAAAGTTCATCCCATGTTTTATGCCAGATTCTGAGGGCTGCACGATTCATGGCATAGGGAATCCAGTCGTTTCCATACTCATGGTTCCATTGCGTGAGTGTATGGGAGCCATAGTGTTCTGCAATATATTGAATGAAAAATGCACCAAATAGATAATGAGCTGATTCTGAAGGCCAGGAAATGCGTCCGGCGGACATATCCCCCAGTGGTGGAATAACTCGCTGAATGGCTGCATTGAATAACATCGTTTTGTAGAGTGAATTCCGAAGACGGCCGGAATTGCTCATTCTAGTTTCATAATATACGGCAAGTCCTTCGGTATACCATCTGGGGGCTGTCGCATTATTTCTTGCGAATTTGCCAAAAATTGCATTCAGAACGGGATGAAGTCCGCTTGATGTATCTGTATGCAGAATATGTGTGTACTCATGATAGATGAGTTGACGCATCCAGTCGTCGTAAAACCCGAGCTCTTCTGTGATTTCAGGGGGATAGGACTGAAGGCGTATCTCATTGCGAGGGACTGAACGAGCCCATCCGTTGGCTTCGTCGGTGAGGTCTGTCACACTGATATGTGTTTTGACTGTTGATTCCCACTTCAATGCAGGAACGAGTTTTTTGTGCGCTTCTTCGGCGATGCTTAATGCCCTTCGGGCAAAGAATTCTTTCGAACTCGGATAGTGGATGATGAAATGCTCGCTCTCCATTTCTTCCCAACTTATGCGCGGATCGTCAAGTGCGAATGCTGTCGTTGGAAAAAAGCATAAGATGAGAAGAAGTAGAAAAATTCGTGGCATTATTTCAAAACCTGGTCGCTTTAACATTCCTCTCGGACGGTTATTAAATCGTCCAGAGAGGTGGGGTATGAAAAGTTATCGCAGGTAATTCCATTCAAAAGCTTCCAAACGAAGATTATTGGGATAACTTTTGTGAGCTTTCATGATGATTTCATAAGCTTCCTGAATATCTCCATCGTCAATATTTTTTCGACATCTTGCTAGGAGTGCAACGATTTCAACATCATCTCGTGCTCGTTTTTCAGCTTCTTCTCTTGCAATTCTTTCGGCTTCTTCTCTTGCAAGTCTTTCAGCTTCTTCTCTTGCGATTCTTTCAGCTTCTTCCCTCGCGATTCTTTCAGCTTCTTCTCTAGCGATTCTTTCAGCTTCTTCTCTTGCAAGTCTTTCGGCTTCTTCTCTTGCAATTCTTTCAGCTTCTTCTCTTGCGATTCTTTCAGCTTCTTCCCTAGCGATTCTTTCAGCTTCTTCTCTAGCGATTCTTTCGGCTTCTTCCCTCGCGAGTCTTTCAGCTTCTTCTCTTGCAAGTCTTTCGGCTTCTTCTCTAGCGA
>JAZRWV010000433.1:0-6571 GCA_045599925.1 Myxococcota bacterium | reverse complement strand
AAAGAAACTCGTTTTGACTGGTTGCTTCAACAAGGTTGTAAATGAAATCTCGATAACTGGAAATCGGGACATTAAGACACCCCTGAGATGAAGTCTCATTATCAGGAGCGGTGTGAATATTGATTGAAATGTCGTGCGCCGAATCGTGATAACGCTTAATCAGATTTTCAAATGAGCTGTAAAGATTGGCATTGCTGTAAAAGCTTTCTTCACTTTTACCAAATAAAAGCCTGCACTCGTCATCAGTATATCTGAGAGCATCTTCACTTAGCCAACGATTTCGGGCTTCACTCAATGATAATTCCGGATATTTTTGCTCGAGTGCTCTGTCGTTTGGAACGCGATTGGCGAGGACTTTTTCTGCCGTATCGACTTCCTGCATGGTCAAAACGCCATCGCTTGAAGAAGTTGCGTGAAAATCGCGTAAAACTTCGCTTGCACCAGACGCCGTTATCGTTTCGCCATCATACACTTGAGATGAATAAGCATTGATAATTGCAGTATAGGTAATGCGTGAATAACTGGCGAGAAGACTGCTCTGAGAAAAATACTGATAAGAATCGCCAGGCCGCAGGATATCAAATGTTGCAACATCTTCGTAACAAGCAGCAAGTACCGCACTGATATGTGCAGAACCTGATGTGCTATGACGACCGAGTTTTCCAATGTATTGTCCATCGCGCAAATGCGCAGTGCCATCGAACCCCATTGCCCCCGTCCATTGCATCCCCGGATCGACGCTGAGTGGAAATGCCCAGACATAATAATTCGTACTGCCTGATTTTTCTTCTTTCCAAATCGTAAGCATCACATCGTCATACGGCTTAGCACCTGACCTCGGATTGAGACTGTAACCGGATGCAAAATGAGTCAGTGCGTTCTGGTCTGGCGATGCATCATTAATATTCTCAAAATATTTCCCTGCCGTATCCGTGCGCAATACCTGATTGCCCTCAATAACAGCACCACGAATGGCAAGCAGATTGCGCATTTCAGGCTCTGCATCGAAATATCCGCCATAGTTTTCTATGATTTTCTGACATCGTTTGTAGAGAGTTTCATCAGCTTCGCCCGTAGCTTTTAAGCCTTTAATGATCACACCATCACGCGTTGTATTTTCGCCAATCAAAGCATGAACCTGGCTCTCATTGAACAACGAGGATTGAATTTTTCGAAAAGTTTCGGGATCGATGAAACCATTTCTCGTTTCGCCGAACCATTCCTTCTGACGAAGTGCGATTTTTTGAACCGTTGGTTCATCGAATTTAACAGCCTTTGCAAGTGAAGTTCGATCAATTGCGACCCCCAGCATTTGCTTTAATTTCAGAATAAACCGAATGGGATGTGCGCATTCATCATTGTAAATAATCGCTCTTTCAACAGCAGTCTCATCGAGAAGATAATCCTCCACAGGTGGATTCACTGGATTATCGGGATTGTCCGGATTATCGGGATTGTCCGGATTATCGGGATTGTCCGGATTATCGGGATTGTCCGGATTGTCCGGATTATCGGGATTATCAGCTTGCTGAACTTTGCAATATCCATCTATACAGACTTCATTTGAATCACATTTGACAACTTTTAGAATGTAACACCCATTCTCGTCCTGAGAACATTCTCGGAATTTTGATTTAAAAATACATTCATTCTCAAACTCATCTGGATCACATTTATTTTCGCAAGCGGCATCATCATTATTGCCATTATCCGATTCATCTGGCTGTTCAGCTTCTGTCTCGTCCGATTGTTCCGAATTGTCATTATCATCCGCACATGCGGAAAAAATGAACAAAGAAGAGACAATCGAAATGAATAACGGTTTTAACGAAGTCATATATATCTCCAAGAATTCCCTTTACAGCATGATAGAAACCAAAATCTGTGATTAAACGTACCAAAAACACACTTATATTGCAAATAGAGCCACGCCGCTTCATGGTTGGAACTGGCTATTGGCCGCAGGCCAGTACGCCATGCTAAAATGACTTGAATATTTGCATGATGTTGCGTAATAAAAGTTCCGATTTTCTGCATTCCATGGCGGGAATGCAAACCAACGTTGGATAATACATGCACATACTCACTAAAATTTCGTTCATGACGGCTTTTATGGCCGGTATGATGTTTATTCAGAATGTCCAGGCTGAAACAATCGAACGAATTGCAGCCGTTGCAGGCGATGAAATTATTACGCTGAATGATGTCCGCAATGAAGGGGTGCTCCGTTTTGCCGTTAAAGGCATGGATTTGCGCGATATCGATGAAGAACCGGACAGAGACGAACAGCTCGAAGGACTCGTCAAAGAGCTGATTCAAACGCGCTTAATTGCTCGTCAAGCCAGGAAAAACAACATCAGCATTGGCGATCGCGAAGTCGATATGCAACTTCAAGAGATGTACCAGCGTTCCGGTCAGGGTGAAGAAGCTTATAAAATGATGATGGCCCAGGAAGGAATCGAATGGAAAGCCTACCGCGCCTATATTCGCAGTGAAATTGAAGCACAATTCGTCATGCGAGCAGAACTCGCCGGCCAGGTTGCTCCATCCGAAGCAGATGCCATTGCATGTGCACAAGAGCGCGTTCCGGAAGCAGAAAACAGCGTCACAGTTACACTTCGTCAAATAGTCATTCCTGATATCGATGCCGACAGTACAGCCGGCTTATCAGCACCAGCCGCCAACCCCCTTAACGGCACGTGGTGGAACAGTCTCGATAATGCAATAAGACAATATGCGGCTGGTGTTCAAAGCCTGGTTGCATCCAATCCAGACAACTTCCTTGAATACGTTAAGAAATACTCAACCGGTCGAAGCGTTGAACGCGAAGGTTTACTGGGGTCTTTCTCACCCGGTGAACTTTCCAAAGACTTTGCGCCAGTATTTGCACTTCAAAAAGGTGAAATTTCACCTCTCATTACCACCGCAACAGCGTATCACATTCTTCGAGCAGATGACATCACACAGGGTGAATCCGAAGTCTGGAAAAAAGCAGTTGAGAACTGCAGAGAACAAATTGCAATGCAGGAAACTCAACGACTGATTTCTTCATGGCTCAATGACCTCATGGCGAAGAATTACGTATCCATTCTCGTCAATCAAGATATCAGCAACATCGAATAATACTGATAAAGCAGGATTTGCTTTCGGACTGACCATCATGTCGGTCCGATATTCCTCATCATTTCTTTTTTTTTAGTTTGAGGAGTCCAAATGAACGAATTGCAAAACGAAATACTTGAGCTCAAGGCTAAAACCGGAGCCACGATACTTGCTCATAACTACGTCATTCCTGAAATACAGGATATTGCCGATTTTTGTGGTGACTCTCTTGAACTCAGCCGAAAAGCCAAAGACAATAAAGCAGAAATCATCGTCTTCTGTGGCGTTCGTTTTATGGGAGAAACTGCCAAACTACTCTCTCCCGCATCCCGCGTTCTGATGCCAGATCCGGATGCGGGATGTCCAATGGCAGACATGTGTAATCCCGAAGAACTTCGAAAATGGAAAGAAGCTCATCCCGAACACATTCTTGTGGCTTATGTCAACACAACGGCAGCGACCAAAGCCCTGGTTGATATCTGCGTCACATCCGGAAATGCAGAAAGAATCGTCAAATCACTTGGAACTGCACGTCCCATTCTGTTTCTCCCGGATAGAAATCTAGGACAAAACCTCAATAACAAACTCCATATTCAGATGGACTTGTGGAACGGTTGCTGCCCGATTCACAACCGCATTCCACCGGAAGCTCTCGACCGTGCCCGCACAGAATATCCCGATGCTCCAGCTATGGTTCACCTCGAATGCCAACCAGAAATCGTAGCAAAAGCAGATACAGCACTTTCGACGGCAGGAATGCTAAAATACGTCGAAACTTCGAGTGCAAAAACATTTATTGTTGGAACAGAAGCCGGCATGCTTCACCGACTGGAAACGATGTTTCCGGATAGAAAATTCGTAGGCTTAAAGCCAACAATTCTGTGTCATGACATGAAAAAGATAACCCTTGAAAGCGTACGCGACTGTTTAATTGGCAAAGGATTCGAAATTCAACTTTCAGAAGAAATACTGCACAATGCAGTGAAACCCATCGAACGCATGCTCGACATGTCATAACATTTTGCGTGTGCACAGTTTTTTCCGTTGCTTTGCAACAAACCCCTTGCTCACAGCTCCCGCCACTAGCGAGGGTACTATTCAGCCTGGGCTGTGCCCCGGACCCCACAAAAGAACTACAGTTCGCAATATGAAATGCGCTTCGTATCTCGCGACTATTGTCGTTCCAACTTGCGCATTTCATTTCTCACTGGGCTCTGCGTTTTTCGCCATTCACAGGATGGCGAAAATCTTCGCCCCCCCGGCTCTCATCAGATTCTGCCTTAAAATTGAGTTTTATTCAGACTTTCCTTAAGAATCTGTAATAATTAAGCTGCGATACTAATCTTACGAAATGAGCCTTATTTCAGTCAAGCTCGTGTAGGAAGTCCCCTCCTACACGTTAAATTCCTATGCCTTACCAACAATCAGTTGCCAACACTTATACCCACTGCTACTTACACTTATACCCACTGCTGAGTTATAGCCTAGCGAGGACTAATGTTCTTTGGTTTTACGATAAAGTGAGATATATGCGATAAATCCGAGTAAAATCAAGGCGACAAGCATCCAGGTTATGAGATACGCAGTTCCCTTTTCAACAAACAAATCGTAATATCCTTTGAGATAAATAACAGTGATGAGAACAGGCACACCGAGAGTCAAAAATCCTCTAAATTTCTGAGGAAATTTCAAGCCTTTTCCAGTATCAGCCTCTGCCTTAAAAGCCTCCCATCCCCATCCTATTTTATTCACACAAAACAAAAGATAAAGAAGAGCGCCAAGCGGAAGAATATTATTTGAAACGATAAAATCCTCAAGATCAAGGATGGTTGAACCAGCGCCAAGAGGCTGAATATCGGAAAGGATATTAAACCCGAGGATACATGGCATCGAAAGCACACTCAAAGCTATCAGATTGATAGAGATCGTTTTTTTTCGTCTCCAGCCCCACAAATCCATTGCAAAAGCAATGATATTCTCGAAGACGGCAATGATTGTACTCAATGCAGCAAATACGAGAAAAAGAAAGAACAAACTTCCCCAGATTTGTCCCCCTGTCATTTGAGCAAAAACATTCGGCATCGTAATAAAGATGAGCGACGGCCCGGAGCCAGGATTGATACCAAAGGAAAAACATGCAGGAATAATGATGAGCCCAGCCATGAATGCCACCAGTGTATCAAGTCCTGCAATCGACAAGGCTTCTCCAGTTAGAGAACGTTCCTTACCGAGATAACTGCCAAAGATGGACATTGCGCCAATGCCAATACTGAGCGTGAAGAAAGCCTGTGACATTGCATTAAACACAACAGTACCGATACCAATTTTTTGAACAGCGTCAAAATTTGGAATGAGATAAAACTCAATGCCTTTGGCAGCCTCCGGCAACATGAGAGAATGAACCGCGAGTACACCAAGCAGTGCAAACAAGACAATCATCATGCTTTTGGTCACTTTTTCCACACCCTTCTGAACACCAAAAGAACAGATGGAAAAAGCGATAATGATGATGGCAAAAGTGGCAAACGTCATTCCCCACGGTGCACCCAGCATATTTCCAAACTGCAAGGTAACAGCATCCGTCGTGACATCACTTCCGGAAAAATCGCCTTTAATAAATTTCACAAAGTAATAAAGCATCCACCCGCATACACAGGTGTAAAACATCATAAGCAGATAATTGCCAACAACACACAGCCAAGCCCCGAGATGCCATCGTGTTCCGGCCGGTTCCAGCTTTTTGAACGCCCTGACACAACTTCGTTGACTTGCTCTTCCTACAGAAAGTTCACAAATGAGAATCGGACATGCCAACAGTATAAGACAGAGCAAATAAATGAGAACGAAAGCCCCGCCGCCATTTTCACCACACAGGTAAGGAAATTTCCAAACATTTCCCAGCCCGACAGCACAACCAGCAGAGACCATCACAAAACCGATTCTGCTTCCGAATCTCTCTCTTTCTTTTTCGCTCACGCTCTAGCTCCATGAGTATAATATATCAAACGCCAACTGCATCTCACGAGCAGAATCAGCGCATCATAATGCAAGTACAGCCGAACTCTTATCAAATCACTACATCATATCCGACTGCGAATCCGGAACAGGCTGCGAATCGGATGACTGCGAATCCAGGACAGGCTGCGAATCGGATGACTGCGAATCCGGAACAGGCTGCGAATCGGATGACTGCGAATCCGGGACAGGCTGCGAATCGGATGACTGCAAATCCGGGACAGGAATAGGATCTAACACGATAATTTTAGCGCCTGCTGGTGGTAAAAGTCTGAAAACAGCCTGAGAAAAGTCGACATTAAAATCACGATTATCAACGCGGAGACGCACATCTGTTTTCTGAGGTGGGAGACTAAACGTAATGACTTCTGGATATCGATAGGAAAGATTGTTGAATGTGTAGGTTTTGAAATCGGAAGCCTCATAAACATAGAGTAACTCGGAGCCATCGGTG
>JAZRWV010000432.1:0-4578 GCA_045599925.1 Myxococcota bacterium | reverse complement strand
TAAAGACTTTTTCTGCATCGTACCTTCCTGGTTTTGAAATGCCATCCTGGCAATTCCGGAACAACATGTGGAACAGAGACTAAACTTTCCACCAACTGATAGTTTAGCAGAGTCAAGAAAAATTTAAATGCTGTAGCCCTGAGTCAGTCATGATGGCATTTTTAATACAGAAATGTCGGGGTATATTACGGATGAGCTTTGGTTTTGTGATTATGAATTTGGTGGAGCTCCTTTTGAGAATCGAGATGCATATGAGCGTCATTCACCGCATCGTTTTGTGAAAAACTTTAAGACACCTACTCTTGTGGTTCAGGGGGAACAGGATTTCAGATGCTTTATTTCTGAAGGTGTTGCGTTGTTTACAGCCCTTCAATACATGGGGGTGGAAAGCCGACTTGTTTATTTCCCGGATGAGGGGCATTGGGTATTGAAGCCAGCCGATAGTGCAGTGTGGTATGAAGAAGTGATTGGCTGGTTGATGAAACACGTTTGAAATCGCATTTTGCCGTTTTCGTTTCTTGGGATTTGAAACATGATGAACGGCAAAACAGCTATCCGAAAATGCAGTAGAAAACGATAAGATTAGCGAAGATGAAGAGCATCGCAGCACAAGCTAAGAGGAAGTGGTGTGTTTTGTTTTTGGGGAGGGGTTGGCTGGCCACTAGTGGTGCGTTAAAGGTTTTGCTTTGCATATTTAATTTGAGCTCGACGTGTTGGAGATCATTGAGCATGTCGATGGATTTCTGATAACGCATTTTTGGATTTTTATTGAGTGCACAAAGGAGAATTGGACCGAGTTCAGAATTGATGATGTTTTGTGGAATTGGGATGGGGGCTTTAGATGCAGCAAATCTGATAAGTTTTTCTGTGGATTTGGGCATGGGGGAGCATCCTGTAAGCATTTCACAGATGATAAGCCCAACGGCAAAGATGTCAACAGCTGGTGTTGGGGGTTCTCCGAAGAAAAGTTCCGGAGCGAGATATTGTGGTGTGCCGAGGATTTTGCCGTCCTGGGTGAGGCGTGGCGCATTTTTGAATCGTGCTTTGGCAATGCCGAAATCGAGAACTTTGACGAAATCTTTTTCGCCAATAATTTGGCGAATAAGGATGTTGGAGGGTTTTATGTCTCGATGAACGATTCCGCGCTCATGGGCTTCATGAAGGCTTTTAAGAATTTGTTTGGCAATATTGATGGCTCGCAACTGTGAGAATGTTTTTTCCTCTTCGATGAGTTTTTTCAGAGATACTCCTTCAATATATTCCATCACAATGAAGAGGTGATTTTGGTCTATACCTGAGTCGATGAGCTGAATTGTGTTGGGATGAATGAGATCCTTGATGATATTGGCTTCGAGGAGGAAACGCTGATTAATGGATTCATCTTGCTGAGAACGCAGCCTTTTAAGCGCGACAATTCTGTCGATTCCGATTTGCCTTGCGCGATATACAACACCGTAACCGCCCTCTGCGACCTGAGATAGGATTTCATATCGATTGGCAACTACGGTGCCGATATCGATTTCACAGGAAGGGCGTTTTGCATTGTGAATGAAGGTTTCTGCATTGCTGATGTCTTTGTCACCGATGTCCGCCATTAAATTATTATTCATAATATTGTTTGATTCGATTATGGTGGAAACAGGTCTGATAGGAGCATTTAGCTCAGAAGATACAACATTTGACGGATTGCATTGCTCATTCATTTTGAACGTTGTTTGGGAGGGGGGGACAAACTCGATATGGTTGGATGCTTTGCATTCTGGTTTTTTGCGAATGATTGTTTTTTCTGTGAGAGATGATTTGGGGGCTTTCGGCAATTCAAGGGAAATCGTTTCGATTTCCGAATCATCATCACTGATTTTACTTACCTCTGTGTCCCCAATGCCCTGACTGAGCTCGGAAACGAGTGATGGAATTATGTTATTCTTAGTTATGGTACCGATGGACGGTTGGGGGGGAAAAGAAAGTGTGTCTGCATAAGCAATATGATAATTAATATTCGCCTGAAAGGTATTGTCCTGATGTTGAAGAACGGTATCATCTGTAAATGATGCGCTTTTGAATTGGTTCATGACTCCTCCGTGAGCTTATTGAACAAAAAAATAGAAAATCGAAGAAATAAATAAGGACGAGCGATTACAAGCCTAAAATCTGGTAAAGCTCTGGCTGTTCAGGTGTGATGGAGAAATGGCTGCGAAGGTGTAGGATGTATTCAATAGGTATATGGTGTATTTTTGAAGAAAAAGGCCAAAATTTTTTCAAGAATGTCATTATTTTGTAAAGTATGAAGATCTATGCTTCACAGGATGTGAAGCTTGTGCATTGTCAATGAAGAAGGATTTCACTCGTGACTACAGGATTCTGCAGACAATTGTTCTCCATTATGGTGGCACTCGGCATTGAGTATTTTGCCATGGATTGCATCAGTGCCCAGGAAAACTCTGGCGAATCGATAAGTGTGGTAGAGAGTACATCTTCTGCTGATGTTGAAGAGTCATCTGTTGTTTCAGAGAGTTCTGATATTGTTGCGGAAGATGGCTGTTTGTCGGCAGAAATGCCGGACACGACCTGGCGTGACATGTTTGACGGCATATATCGTCTGTTGAGTGGTGAACAGAAACAGAAAGATATGTCTGTGGATGCTGCATTGATCAGATCGCTTGGGTTTGATGAAAATCTTAAGGCAGGTTTTGATGTATTTAAACAAGTAAAGTCATTTTCAACCGATAATGTTCTCAATCATCTGCTGGATGAATATTGGCATTATTTACAGGTGTTTGACGTTTCATCCGGTTATACCGGTGAAGATATGTTTTCTTCTCTTGATGACGATACTGAGCTGAGCTCGAATGAAAAGACATCTATAGTTCAAACAATATATCCATTGTTTATATATCATTCAGCGAATATCAATGATGTGGTTGCATTGAGAAAATATCGTGCAATATATCGTTCCTATGAGCGAATCTGGCCGAACCGGCGAATGAATATTGTGTGTCAGCATGATGAGAAAGCGATTAAATTTGATGTATTTTCACTCATCCCGGGGGCCGCATTAACCGGGGAAATGATAGAACCTCAGATCAATCTGTGTGCAGGTGACAGAGCAGGAGTTCAGGAATGCTTGAATCCGGAAGACTCTGTGATTTGTTATTCATTGATTGAACGCTCGCACACGAATCATTCTGAGAAACGTATAGAACTGTTGTTATCGGAGGTATTATTTGCGCTTCAGTCGAAAGATAATGATTTGATAACGGATGTTCTTGATGAATTAAGTGGAAATCTGGAAGGATTGTACGGCCGGTATCATATTAATGCATCCTGGAACCGGCATTATGATCATGCGCCATTGTCGAAGTGGCTGTGTGAGTTTCAGGTGATAACTCTGATGCTTTTGGAACAGCATCGATTTGCAGAATTATCGCGATTTGAAAGAGTCGTTCAAAAGATATATCCGGGGGCAACATTTTATCGACGGCTGAACATGGAGTCGATATGTGCTCGGGAGATGTCAAAGGCATTTTCTGATGAATATGAGCGCTTGAATACGGATTATGGCAGTTTATATAGCTGGGTAAGACGCCAGTATTCTGAGAAGCATATCAAAAAACTGGAAAAATCGTTTGCGTCGTGGACGAAAAAAGGAAGTGCAGCTGTATTGTTGTCACGTCGCCTGATTGTGGCGTGGACATTATGGAGTGATGGGAAATATGAACAGGCTGGGGCATATGCTGGCGATGTATCTGCACAAAAATCGAGGATAGTACATCCACAGCTTCATTCATTTGAAATGATGTTAAAGGCGATTCGGAAGGAGGAAATACCGCAGGAATTGTTGGAGACATATATTCGGGTTGTATATTTAAAGAATCCATCACTTGTATATGAAACGCTGAGTGAAGCGGGACGTTGGTTTTCGAAGGGTGACAGGCAATTTATAGTAGATAATATGATCCGCTATTCTCCAGGCGTTGCCTCATCTGCAGCGGCGCGATTTTTTCTGGAATATGAGTCGGAACTTCGATCTCAAATAGAACCGGGCCAGCTGGCTCAAATAGATGCATGGCTGGAGACTGAGTTTCGGGGAATTGAAAGTGAAAACACAGCAAATCGTCGACGAATTCAATGGCTGAAAGACTTGAATGATACGGGTGATTATCAGGGAATAAAGAAGCTTTCGCAGTTGAGTCTGTCGGATTCGGAATCTTTGGAATGGCAGACTTATTGGCAATCTGTGTTGTGTAATGCTGAAGCGGTTTTGACCGATGGTGATGTGTGTCAGAATGAAGATATTGCTATTGTTAAAGGATGTGAGCTCAATACGGTTGAAACGCCGACAGCGTGGATAACGCGGGCTGCATCGTGTATTCAGTAGCAAAAACAAAAAAGCGCGCCGTATTATCGCAGGTAAGAGGCGCGCGGCATGGCGTATTGGCAAGTGGGCTTGTGCCCCTCACCCAGCCGCCAAAGGCGGCCATCCTGTCCCAACGGGTGAGGGTGGCGCGGCCGTATGCGCTACCAGCGCATAGGCCGCGCAGCATGGCGTATTGGCCGTTTCGGCCAATAGCCATGCCC
>JAZRWV010000431.1:0-7508 GCA_045599925.1 Myxococcota bacterium | reverse complement strand
GACACGACCCGGTTGCACAACAGCAACCCAAAATTCAGGGTTACCTTTACCTTTACCCATACGAGCCTCAGCAGGATGCTGCGTTATCGGCTTGTCTGGAAAAATGCGAATCCAAATATTACCACCACGCTTGGCATAACGGGTCATAGCAACACGAGCCGCCTCAATTTGACGGGCAGTAATACGAGCAGGCTCAATAGCCATCAGACCATATTCACCAAAACTCACGTCAGAACCACGATACGATTTACCTCGCATCGAACCTTTCTGAACTTTTCTCCATTTAACTTTCTTCGGACTTAACATCGCGCGCTCCAGCGAATGATTTTATCATTCGTAATATTAGCTTTCTAAACAACACTTAGTATCCGGTCGAGCCTAACGACTCAGACGGCGCACACACATACGCCTACTTTGATCATTTGTCAAAGCATAAAAAACAGGTAATGCAATTTTTTGCACTACCTGAACTTTTTAGGCATTCACGCGGAGCGGATCGCCAAGGATTTCGCCTTTGAAGATCCATACTTTAATACCAATAATGCCATAAGCTGTTTTAGCTTCGGCAAAACCATAATCAATATCTGCACGGAGGGTATGAAGAGGAACACGTCCTTCACGATACCATTCCGTTCTGCTCATTTCAGCACCACCAAGACGACCAGCGCAATTAACTCGAATACCTTTGGCACCAAGTTTCAGAGCAGTCTGAACACTCTTCTTCATTGCACGACGGAAGCTTACACGATGTTCAAGATTACGAGCCACACCTTCGGCAACGAGCTGAGCATCCATTTCGGCTTTGCGAAGTTCCTGTATGTTAAGAAATACTTCACTATTACTCATCTTGCGAAGACGATCTTTCAGCACTTCAACGTCTTTACCTTTCTTGCCGATAATAATACCAGGCTTTGCAGTAAATACGCTCACTTTAACCTTGTTTGCAGCGCGTTCAATCTCGATACGATTGATCCCCGTGTGACCATATTCGTCTTTGATAAACTTTTTAATGCGAAGATCTTCGTTGAGCCACTTCGCATAACTGCCTTCTTCATACCATTTCGACGACCAGGTTCTGATCACGCCAATGCGGAGACCTGTCGGATTACTTTTCTGACCCAAGGAAACCTCCCACTATTCTTGCACTGCGGATTTTCCGCCGCGTTCGTTACTATTAAGTTCGATATGAATATGACATGTTCTCTTGCGAATTCGCGTTGCACGACCCTGAGCACGCGGCATAAAACGTCGCATCGTTGGTCCTTCATTAACCCAACCCGCACTCACTTTGAGAGAATCCAAATCCTGATCACCTCTTGCCTCAATATTGGAAAGAGCTGATTCGATTAACTTTTCAATAATCACAGCACCACGTTTGTTCGTATAACGAAGTATGCTGAGTGCATCGATAACGTTGAGCCCACGAATCATATCAACAATGATTCGCGCTTTACGCGGGGCCAAACGCACACTCATTGCGCTCACACGATTGACGCTATGATGCTCACTTTTCAATGACGGCTTACCCATCTATCTTTCTCCATTCACGTCTGAGCGTATTACTTCTTGACAACTTTACGATCCGACGCATGTCCACGGAATGTACGCGTCATCGAAAACTCGCCTAATTTATGACCAACCATGTTTTCAGTTACGAAAACCGGAATAAAACTTTTACCATTGTGCACTGCAAACGTCATTCCTACCATTTCGGGAAGAATCATGCTGCGGCGTGACCATGTTTTAATAACTTTCTTAGATGTCCCAACGTTCGCCTCGACTTTCTTGGCAAGGTGTTCATCGATAAAGGGACCTTTTTTAATGGATCGTGGCATTGAATAGTCTCCTCAACTATTTGCTGCGTCTTTTGACGATAAATTTGCTACTGACTTTATTATGACGCGTCTTCTTACCTTTTGTCGGAATACCCCATGGAGTTACCGGGTGACGCCCACCACTCGTACGGCCTTCACCACCACCATGCGGGTGATCAACTGGGTTCATGACAACGCCGCGAACTGACGGACGAACACCGAGCCAACGACTACGGCCTGCTTTGCCAAGCGACACATTCGAGTGCTCGCTCAAACCAATACGACCAATTGTTGCACGACATTCGACATGAATCTTGCGAAGTTCACCTGACGGCATACGTACTAAGGCATAATTCCCTTCACGCGCCATGAGCTGAGCTGCAACACCAGCACTGCGAACAAGCTGTCCACCTTTGCCCGGACGCATTTCAATATTGTGAATTTCAGTGCCAAGCGGAATGTATTTAAGCTTCAGGCAGTTGCCAACTTTAATATCGGCATGCGCACTCGAAATGACTTCCAAACCCACTTCCAGTCCTTCCGGACAAAGAATGTAGCGTTTTTCACCATCAGCATAGCATACCAATGCAATACGACATGTACGGTTCGGATCGTATTCAATCGAAACTACACGGCCAGGAATACCAACCTTGTTACGACGGAAATCGATCAAACGATAACGTCTTTTATGGCCGCCACCATGATGACGGCATGTGATACGGCCGAGATTATTGCGGCCACCATTTTTCGTCAATTTCACCACAAGCTTACGCTCAGGCGAATTGCTTGTGACATCTTCATGGCTGAGAACCGTCATAAAACGACGGCTGGCCGATGTCGGTTTAAAACTCTTAAGCGCCATTTTTCACCTTCCAAATGCTTAATCGCTGAACCTAGGCTTCCGCCGTCTCTGCAGCTTCTTCTACCTGATCAAAGAAATTGATTTCCTGACCTTCGGCCAGTGTCACAACTGCTTTCTTCCATTTATAAACATGACCAAAATGACGGCCAAAACGTTTGTCCTTCCCAGGCATCACAGCCGTATTCACGGATGCAACTTTGACATTGAAAAGCTGAGAAACAGCCTCTGAGATTTCCTGTTTGTTGGCCTTCAGATCAACTGCAAACACATACTGTTTAGTACGCGTTGATTTGTCGCTGATAATTGGGCGACGAATCACATCAATTATATTCTTCATCCTTTTAACCTCGCTTCCAGTCTTTCAAGACCCTGACGTGTCACTACTACGCCACCAAAGTGCAGCACATCATAAACATTTACGCCTTCCGGACGCAGATATTTATAGTTCTGCAGATTGCGCACGCTCAGACGAAGATTTTCATTATTCAACGTCGTGAATTCTTTATCGCCTGCTTTGCAGTCAACAACAAGAGCTCTCTCAACATTGAGTACATTCAGCGTTGATGCAACTGCTTTTGTTTTAATTTCAGCAACATCAAAATTGTCAACAACTTTAACCTTGCCTTCACCAGCAACCATGCTCAGAACACTACACAATGCAGCACGCATTTTCTTTTTGTTTAACGAGTAGCTGTAATCGCGATTGCGTTTCGCAAATGCCCAGCCACCACCAACCATATGCGGCGATCTGCTTGTACCCTGACGTGCATGTCCGGTACCTTTCTGTTTGAACGGCTTTTTACCACCACCGCTCACTTCTGCTCTCGTTTTGCCTTTATGAGTTCCGCGACGACGATTCGCAAGCTGCATCTTTACCACTTCATGGAAAAGATGCGGACGAACTTCTACGCCGAATACCTCATCAGACACTTCCACCTCACCGATTTTCTCGTTGGTCAGGTTGTATAAGTCCAATTTCATCTCGATTCTCCGTGTTTTCGCAGCTTTCTAAATGTTCTGCGTTCAATTACTAGTCGCGAAGGCGAATCTTGATATCCACGCCCGCTGACAAATCCAACTTCATCAATGCATCCACTGTCTGCTCGTTCGTTTCGATATCGATCAGACGTTTATGAGTGCGAATTTCAAACTGTTCACGGCTCTTCTTGTTCACGTGCGGGCTTCTTAACACTGTGAAGCGGCTCACCTGCGTCGGAAGAGGGATCGGACCAGCG
This sequence comes from Myxococcota bacterium, assembly GCA_045599925.1. GTDB lineage: Bacteria > Myxococcota_A > Bradymonadia > UBA4248 > UBA4248 > UBA4248. The sequence goes on along the minus strand of JAZRWV010000431.1, from coordinate 3,597 downwards.
ATCTTCGCGCCCGTCTTCTGTGCTGCACTGATAATTTCCTGAACTGAGGCGTCTAACAGCCTATGATCATACGCCTTCAGTTTAATTCGAATCCTATCGCCCATCTTTAGGCTCTCCTTCAATTGTTATCATGAATTCTTACGAATTCGACCTGGCACCAAAACGTTCAACCAAACCTTCCGACAATGCCGTCGGTAAAGGTTCATAACACTTAAATTGCATTGAATGACTTGCCCGTCCTTGCGTCGCGCTGCGCAGTACCGTCGCATAGCCAAACATCTCAGATAATGGAACCACCGCACGGATTACCTGTACACCTTTGCGAGGTTCCAAATCCTGTATTCGCCCTCGTCGACTGTTCAGATCGCCGATGACGTCGCCTGTATACTCCTCTGGAGTAATAACCTCAACATCAAAAACGGGTTCTAGCAGTTGTGCACCACATTTTTTACATCCGTCTTTAAACGCCATTGAACCGGCCACCTGAAATGCCATCTCACTGGAGTCAACTTCATGATATGATCCATCAATCAAATCAACATGAACATCAACCACAGGATAACCCGCAAGTATACCAGTCTCCGCTGCACTTCGAATGCCTTTCTCAACTGCCGGCCAGTAGTCCCTTGGCACCACACCACCAACAATCTTCGATTCAAATGTAATTCCAGCGCCTGGTTCATTCGGTCTAAGAACTAACTTGACATGGCCATACTGACCGCGTCCACCAGACTGACGGACAAAACGGCACTCGGATTCGCCTTTCTTCGTAATCGTTTCACGATAAGCAACCTGAGGTCGACCAATCTTTGCATTCACCCCAAATTCTCGTTTTAAGCGCGATGCAATAATGTCAAGATGTAATTCACCCATGCCACCAATAACCGTCTGTCCAGTTTCCTTATCTGTGCTGACCTTAAACGACGGATCCTCAGCAGCTAACTTCTGCAGCGCAATACCAAGACGATTCACATCATCCTGAGTATCAGGCTCGATCGACATATTGATAACCGGCGCAGGAAATGTCATCGATTCGAGTACGACATCCATCCCTTCTTCACAGAGCGTATCTCCTGTAACAGTATTCTTTAACCCAAGTACCGCCACAATCTCGCCTGCAAAGGCCTCTGTAATATCCTCACGCTTGTTTGCATGCATTCTTAACAGTCGGCCAATCCGCTCACGGCGATGCTTATTCGTATTGAATACTGATTCACCAGAGACAAGCTTTCCTGAATATATACGTACAAACGTGAGCTGACCCACATACGGATCGGACATGAGCTTAAAGGCGAGGCCCGCGAACGCGCCATTGTCGGAGACCTTCAGCTCAAATTTTTCTTCATCCGTAACGTCACCTTCTTCCCGCTCCTGACGAGCATACGCCTCATAAGGCGCTACCATCGGACCGGCGATATCTACGGGGCTGGGCAGATAATCGACGACACCGTCCAGAAGGCGCTGAACACCCTTGTTCTTAAATGCCGAACCACAGAACACAGGCACCAGACCCATTGAAACACAGCCCTTGCGAATTGCAGCCCGAATTGCTTCCGGACTCACATCTTCACCATTCAGATAGGCTTCCATCAACGCTTCATCAAAATCAGAAGCCTTGACAATCAATGTCTCCCGATACTCTGATATCTCATCAAGCATATCGGCAGGCATTTCGCCTTCCTCTGTATCAAGTGTTTCGGGGTTAAAATAGAGCGCCTTATTCTCTACTAGATCTATGACGCCCTCAAAGGAATCTTCAGAACCAATCGGAAGCTGTACTGCCACAGGATTCGCACTTAATCGCGTAACCATCTGCGACAACACATTCTTAAAATCAGCCCCTACACGGTCCATTTTGTTCACAAATGCTATGCGAGGAACTCGATACTTATCTGCCTGTCTCCAGACCGTTTCACTTTGAGGCTGAACTCCACCTACTGCACAAAATACCGCTACTGCGCCATCAAGCACACGAAGACATCGCTCAACTTCAATCGTGAAATCAACATGTCCCGGAGTATCAATAATATTGATTCTATTACGACCATTGTGATTCCAGTAGCACACTGTCGCTGCACTGGTAATCGTGATGCCGCGTTCCTGCTCTTCCGCCATCCAGTCCATCGTGGCTGCACCATCATGCACTTCACCCATTCGGTGTGTACGTCCGGTAAAATACAGAATGCGCTCAGACGTCGTCGTCTTGCCGGCATCAATGTGCGCCATAATACCTATATTGCGCACTTTCTCTAACACTACATCTCGTTCCACGTTTAGCACTCACAAACTCTGCGCAGATTCTCTTTCAGCTCCACGCATAAATGAACTACGTAAATTGCCTCTTTGGATTCTACCAACGATAATGGGCAAATGCCTTGTTGGCTTCTGCCATACGATGGGTATCTTCTTTCTTCTTAATCGTGGTACCACGATTGTTGTATGCATCGAGAAGCTCGGCTGCAAATCGTTCCACCATCGATTTCTCTGGACGTTTACGGGCATTGCCGATCAACCAGCGAAATGCTAATGCTGTACGACGATCTGCTCTGATTTCACAGGGAACCTGATACGTCGAACCACCTACACGGCGGCTTTTAACTTCAACTGTCGGACGAGCATTATCAACTGCTTTCTTGAATACATCAAGACTGCTGTCTTCACCGCCTTTCGTACGCTGACCAAGAATATCAAGCGTGCCATACATAATAGCTTCCGCTGTACTCTTCTTGCCATCATACATCAGGCTGTTAATGCATTTCGCAACCAAACGGTCATGATACTGCGGATCGGGCAGAACTTCGCGCTTCTCGACTTCACGTCGTCTTGGCATCTCTTATCTCCTCTCTTATTATTTAGGACGTTTCGCGCCGTATTTCGAACGGCCTGCACGTCTGGCATTAACGCCCATTGAATCCAGCGTACCACGAATAATGTGATAACGCACACCAGGAAGGTCTTTCACACGGCCGCCACGAATAAGAACGACACTGTGTTCCTGAAGATTGTGGCCTTCACCTGGAATGTAGCTCGAAACTTCCATTCCGCTCGTCAAACGAACACGGGCCACTTTACGAAGAGCCGAGTTCGGCTTCTTCGGGGTTGTTGTGCTAACGCGAACACAAACGCCACGGCGTTGTGGACAGCTCTTTAATGCCGGCGAGTTCGTTTTGCTCGTCTTGCGCTCGCGGCCTTTTCTTACCAGCTGATTAATTGTCGGCATCGTATCTCCTCTTTCTATCTAATGCCTTTCGGACCACAAACCAATTTTGTGGGTCCAAATAAACCCGAACAGTATATTAATGAATTTCGTTTTGTCAAGTTTCTTCACTGACACGAAATCCACCACCCCTCAACTTGTCGTCTTTGCTTGCGCTTCCTTACACTTTCTTCTTCAAAGTGCGTCTAACTGCCACATGTCCCCCTGCGACAGCCAAAAAGACGCGGCCTTTTAGCACTTTCTTTTCTTTAGCGCAATCCTATTTCTTTTTTCTCTCAGGGCTACAGCATTTAAATTTTTCTTGACTCTGCTAAACTATCAGTTGGTGGAAAGTTTAATCTCTGTTCCACATGTTGTTCCGAAATTGCCAGGATGGCATT
>JAZRWV010000430.1:0-5045 GCA_045599925.1 Myxococcota bacterium | reverse complement strand
TGTATGGTTGCATTTCAACCGGACAATTTCCTTAAGGAACCTCTCAGGGAAACTCTGAATAAAGATTAATAGCTTTATTTTTCTGGGGCTTTGCACCTTTCCTCAGTTCGCAATATGAAATGCGCTTCGTTTCCCGAGCATGTCGGCTCTCTAACTCATTCCAGCACATTTGCTCACTGGGCTCTGCGAGGGCAACCGTTCACAGAACGGTTGCCTTCTCGGCCCCCCATTCCGGTAAAAACCTAGGTTATGCCTGCATTTATGCTGAGTACAGATTTACCCCGCGTGAGTTGTAACCCTTTGTTCGATGTTCATTCATCGTTCTTCTTGACGCAAAAGAGAAAAAGCGCGACATTAAGATGCTTTTTTTACCCCCGCCGGTCGCGCGGTCTTGACAGGATAATTCGAATGCTCATCGCTTATAACAATGATATCGAGTATAAAGAACGTTGGTACCACATTCAGACTGAGGATAATGGCATCAAAGATGGCCATATCACGACAACGGTCTTTCATTCTGGCCAGATTCTGGATCCAAAGACGACATCATATAGAGAGGCTATTGCCGGTGCTTCTGGTGAAGATCAGATAAACGCGATTATCAAGGACATGATGATCAAGCAACATCAGATGTTCTATGGTCGTCTTCAGGAAGGTATGTATGATGCCCAAATGCAGAACTTTGGTCAGTCGCATACGTCTGCAATATCGGCTTCTCAATCAGGTGCGCAGCCTGTACCTGTTTCAACAACAGCCAAAGCTGTTGTTATTGCCCCTTCAATGACCGTCGGTAATGCCTCTGCTCGTCTCGAATCCAACACACTTAGTGGCAGCAACAAAAAACCCGATATCCTTCGCGCGTCTCAACAGGTTTCAAATATCTCAAAAGCTGGAATCCATTCCATCAACACACTCAATCAAAAACCTGATGTCGAACAGTCTGCTGCATCTCCCAAATTCGCACCACAGCCTGTTATGGCTAAACCCTCTGTGACAATTACTGCGCCCCGAATCGTAACATCAATCTCTGTTCCGCGCTCAAAAGCCGTTGAAAACGAGAGAATGAATGCAAAAAATCATGCATGGAAAGGTATTTCCTGGCCTGACGATGACCTCGCAATTGATATGCTCGTCGTTTCAATGCTCTAAATTTACCAGTTATCTGTTTTTGGGTATTTCATTTCTTAGTGCATTCTCTTTCCTGAAATTCCACTACCCGAATGCAGCGCCAATCCATCCAGCTGCATTCGGATATTTCAATCGTTTTGAAGTTCTGATTTCAGAAACCGGAGATTTCAATGGCTATTCAACAGACACTGGCTGATAAATCCAAAAAACAGCCAAAACCAAAACGCTCCCTGCGCAAAAAACCTCTTTTGCGTACACCTGTGTCTGAGCAAAAAGACCTCGCCATTGACATCAGCAAGCCTGAACTCGACGCCATCTTCACAAACCTTTATCTCGGAAATCTATCCAATCCTCAGATGGCTCTGGGAATGGTCTACTCACTCGCGCTTGATGCCCTCGAAAAAACTCTCATTCAAGGCGTCGATGAACTCCTCCATTCTGTTGCCGATTCAAAGCCTGCTCTGAGTAACAATAATCCTTTCGCTCCCTGGCTCAACCAATTCAAACCTTCTGATCCCGATAAAATCAACGCTTTCAAAAATAGCCTCGCTCAAAAAATCGGCAACGCAAAAAAGACCATCCAAAATAGAATTAATCAGGCATACGAAGCTGATGCCAAAGGAAACAATATCATCGGTGAAAAACACCATTCCACCGCTGAAGCTGTTCGCGCTTTTCTTCAGGATCCACTTGCTGAAATCGAACTTCCTGCACTCGAAACTCACCTCTCAAAAGACAGACTTCAGGAACTTTTTAAAGAAATCCAGCTCCCTATCCCTGATGACGGTATAAAACGATTCCACATTTCTCAAACACCAGGTCACTACCGGTTTTCTTTCGGCGGTATTCCTGCATCAAAGAAACATACCGATTCCGTTCATATCGACTCCAACGAACAAACATCAGATTCCGTCACATCCTCTGATAATTCCGATGCTGATTCCTCTATCGATAACGACGACAATTCTCAACAAATTGCTGAGACTGATTCTGAAAAATCCAAATTTTATACTATTCAGCCAGTGACCAATAATAATGAGAATAGTGACGTTTCATCGATTTCAACGTCTGATAATGAAACTCACCCGTCCGCCATCTACGATGACAACGCAGCCATCATAGAAACGAATCCTGACAGCACACACGAACAGACGAATAACGTTTCCATTCAGCTCACACCAGAAAAACTTCAGGAAGTCCTTGGCATTGACAAAGCTCAAACGGAAGCACTCACTTCCAATGCTTTAGACGCATTTCATATGGCAACAGAAGTTTCTGAAGCCATGAAAGCAATCGCAATTCAGATTGCACAGGCAACGATCGACGCTTATCGCCACAACGAATTCCCGATTTCCCTGACCGAAGCACTAAAAGATGACCCCAGACTTCAGCAGGACGCCGAATTGACTGCTTTTGTCGAACTCCTCGACGCCCCTGAATCATCACCGGATGAAGAATCTGAAACCATCGACAACGACGAACTTGCCAGTGCATTCGGCAAGCTCCTCGATAATCTGGATTTCTAAAAATCACTAAATTCCGCGTCATTTCTTGTTTTTGCCGTTTATTGCAATACAAAACTTCGGCTTAAAACAACTCTATTTCTTTTTGGCAGATCTTAAGGATTTCTTATCATCATCCGAATCATCGCGTTTGATTCCGCCATGATACGAACAAGTCCCCGGCCCGACGCTCGGCGAGCATGTGCCATCGTTGCAAGGCGTCCTACAAATTTCGCCGTCTTCATTGTCACTTTTGGGATGACTGCCACTGAACACAAAATAGCCGATACCGATAATAAGTGTGACAATCAAAGCCAAAATGGCGATCTTTTTGCCACCACCACGCCGCAAGCTTGAGGACGGCGCATCGGAATGGGCCAACGCATCGGCCTGATATTCGATTTCGGCTTCCATTGCTTCGCCTTCGAGGTCTATCTTTTTCTTCTTTCGAAGTTCCTTTTCGAGCGCAACCGCACGGAGCTCATTCATTTTCTCCTCATTCGACATCTGGCCTTCCTCACTCAATGAATCAATACAGCAGGAACTTGCAAATTCCCAGGTAACGCCCCACTCTAAATCATTTTTCTGATTTGAAATAAAATGCGGGGATTTTTAATATTCCTTGCTACGCAAGGCATTTTCTCCCCCCATTGGAGTGAGGGTGTTTGGGGCCTTGCTATCGGCCTTTGGCCAATACGCAAGGCTGTGCGGCCTATCGGCAGTCGATGCGTTGTGCACAAACGCATCACTGCCGATACGGCCGCACATTTCCCTCACCAGGACTAAATGCTTTTTTTATGATGCTTATGCATCAATACAGCTTATAATATGATGTTTGCCCACGTCATCAGGCTCATCTCAAAATGAGATTCAGCAATGACAATGCCATGAAAAACATCGATTACGCCAGTTTCAGATCACCTCATAGCCCCCTTTCTTAATGGACTTGTCCCATGCCCGACATACAACGACAACAAGCCGCTAAAAATTTCGTCGAATTCTGGACTGGCAAAGGCTACGAAAAAGGTGAGTCACAGAAATTCTGGCTCGCGCTCCTGAATCAGGTATTCGGCATTGCAAACCCGGAAACATTCATCACTTTTGAAGACTGCGTAAAGCTCGATCATGCCAGCTTTATCGATGGTTACATCCCATCCACACACACCATGATCGAACAGAAAAGTCTCGGTATTGATCTCAACAAAAAGATTAAACAAAGCGACGGTACAGAACTCACGCCATACGAACAGGCTCGCCGATATGCTGACAAACTCTCGTATTCCAAACGACCTCGATGGATTGTCACCTGTAACTTTTCGACATTCCAGGTTTATGACATGGAAGAGCCTGATGGTGCGCCAGTCATCATCGAACTCGCTGATCTCGAAAAAGATTACTTCCGCCTTGATTTTTTAGTCAATCCAGACAGCAAACGACTCGCCAAAGAGGCCGAAGTCTCCACAAGAGCCGGCGAACTGGTCAGCAAATTGTACAGTTTGCTCGTCAAGCAATACAAAGATCCAGACTCTCCGGAATCAAAAAAATCGCTCAATATTTTATGTGTACGCCTCGTTTTCTGCCTTTATGCCGAAGACGCCCGTATCTTTTCACGCAATCTTTTTCACGATTATCTCGCCAATTATTCCGCGCGAGACTTTAGAAAACAACTCCTTGAACTATTCGAGGTTCTCAACACTCGCGAAGAATGCCGGGATCCATACATCGACCCCGAACTTGCACAATTCCCTTACACTGATGGTGGCCTCTTTGCCGAAAAAGTTGAAATACCCAACTTTACAAACGAAATCCGCACACTTCTTCTCGATGAAATGAGTCTCGGATTCGACTGGTCTCCCATCTCACCCACGATTTTCGGTGCAATGTTCGAAAGCACTTTGAACCCAGAAACTCGCCGCCAGGGCGGCATGCATTACACAAGCATCGAGAATATCCATAAGGTCATCGATCCCCTCTTCCTCGACAATCTCAACGAAGAGTTTGAAAAAATCAGAACCATCCGCGATAACAAAAAACGCCGCATCAAACTCATCGCTTTTCAAGATAAACTGGCAGGCATCAAATTCCTCGATCCAGCCTGCGGATCTGGCAATTTTCTGACCGAAACCTACCTCTGCCTGCGACGTCTCGAAAACAAGGCCATCCTCGACATTCTGGGCGGTCAGCACGTACTCGGAGCGGTTATCAATCCGATTAAGGTTTCGCTGGATCAATTCTATGGCATTGAAATCAACGATTTCGCGGTTTCTGTTGCTGCAACAGCACTCTGGATTGCAGAATCCCAAATGCTCGCAGAAACAGAATCCATTATTCATCAGGAAATCGAATTCCTTCCCCTCAAATCCTATCATCACATCGTCGAAGCCAATGCACTGGTCATGGACTGGAACAGTCTGT
>JAZRWV010000429.1:0-12115 GCA_045599925.1 Myxococcota bacterium | reverse complement strand
ACAAAGTGTTCAATGATGGCTGTATTGGTTTTACAGTCATTAATCTGTCCGCCGTTATAGGCGAGGATATAGCCGCCTGTTTCAAACAAGTTGAGGGATTTTGCGACACTTTCAATGCCAATGACGGGACGCCCCGAAGCTAATATGATATCGACACCTTTTTCCTGTGCGCGACGAATATACTCTATATTTTTAGATGAAACTTTTTTCTGGCTGTTAGTCAGTGTACCATCCAGGTCGAGAGCTAAAAGACGAAATTTGTTCATTGCAAATTCTCGGGTTAAAGAAAAATGCCGTATTTAAGGATATCCGTCTGGTGAATGATTCCAATAGGCTGATCATTTCTGACGACGGGAACAGCATGAATATGATTTTCGGACATCAGACGCAAGGCATCAATAGCGAGGGCATCATTTTCGATAAAGTGTGGGTAGCGATGGATGAGAGAAGTTAGTTTTTGATTGCGAATATCGAGTTCGGGATCCTGAATGCGTTTTTTGAGATCGCCGTTTGTAATGATTCCGACGAGGCAGCCGTCATTATTAACGATGGGAAGAAGATCGGAATTGGCGTCGAGCATAGCTGAAAGTGCCTTACTGATATCTGCATTTTCCGAGAGAATATGAGATGGTGCAAATGGTCGCATCAGATCGACGGTTCTGGTTGTGAGTCGTTTGCCGAGGGAACCCGCCGGATGGAATATGCTGAAATCCTTGTGGTCAAAGCCTTTAAGACGCGCTGCAACGACGGCCAATGCATCACCGTAAACGAGGACTGAGGTTGAACTCGAAGTTGGGGCCAGTCCAAGAGGACCGACTTCTTTAATGGAATCAAAACACTGACAAACTTTGGCGTTTCTGGCAAGGGTTGATGCCCGATTTCCTGTCATTGCAAGGATTGTTGCACCGATAATGTTGATACCGGGGATTATTTTGATAATTTCATCACTTTCGCCGGAGTAGGAAATCAAAATAACGACATCTTGGTTTTGAATCATGCCGAGATCACCATGCATGCATTCTGCCGGGCTCAATGAAATTGTGCAGGTTCCGAGAGATGACATAGTGGCTGCGATTTTTCGTGCAACATGTCCGCTTTTTCCCATGCCAATCATAATGATTTTGCCTTTACAGGCCATGATTTCCTTAAGCATCAGATCAAAAGTTTGATCCAGATTATCCGAAATATTTTGCAGAGCATGAATTTCTTCTTCAAAAACTTCACGCCCAAACAGATAATGTGTTGTCATATCGAATGCCTAAAAACAGTATAGAATTTGAGAAAAGTGCGATTGAATGAGATCAGATAAAAGTGCAGTCCCAGACTTCGACGCCGCAGTCGCCGAAAGTCTCTTCAATGCGTTTGTTCAAAGCGGATTTGTCGACACCATCTTTGAGAATGACCTGTAAAAAGCCGCCGCCTCCGGCACCACAGATGGACCAGCCATCCAGCAGGTCTTTGCAGGTTTTGAAGATATATTCAATGTATGTATTCGAAGCACCTTTATCGAGCTTTTTGACGAGTTCAAACTGTTTTGTAATATAACCGGCAAAGGATGTGACATCGCCGCGAAGCAGACAAAATCGCATCAAAGCACAATATTCTTGAATTGTGAGAATGTTTTGGAGGGCATCTTTGTCGTTCCGAATGCACTGGTTCATTTCCTGTCTGAGGACATTCCTTGCGAGGCGGCGCTGGCCGGAGAAAATCAGAGCAAAGCGGCGGTTGAGTTCATCGAGAGTATTGGGGGGCAGGTCAAGACGGTCGATTTTCATCTTTTGATAGGGGCCCGGATCGGCGGTAAAATACTTGATTCCCGGCGTAAACCCGCCGACCTGATCCTGCCAGCCGCCGCCAGTGTTCATCAGCTGTTCGACGAGAAATACCTGGGCATAAATCATTTCTTCATCGGGGATGATACCAAGGATTTGGTTGATACCTTTGAGGACTGCAGCCGCGAGTATACTGCTGGTGCCAAGTCCGGAACCTTTGGGGATATCGACGGAAGAAACGATTTCTAGACCGCCGCCAATCGCTTCGCAAATGTCAGACAAGCTGTGGTCATCTGGCGTGACTGAGATGAGTCCGGTTGCAACAAGACATGCTTTGTGAAGCGCATACGGATCGCCAGGATTTCCGCAGTCACGGATTTCATCAATGTCATCAAAACGCTTGGTTTTGCCCTGATCAAGGCTTCCAATACTAATCGCATGCTCAGGAATGCGTCGGACTATCACATGAATGGGACGTTTTCCTTTGAGAAGAAGTGTGCCGTCGATCATTGTCCCGCCGTGTTCAAGACAATATGGGGCTGCATCCGATGGACTTCCGCAAAAATTAACGCGGACTGGCAATTTGACGTCAATTTCGTCGCATGTAATATGAACATCTTGCAAAGATCGAATACCAAATCGTGCAAAGGTTTCATCCATAATACACGATTTGATGCAGTGATAAGCTTCATCTTCAAGTTGTTCTGCAGTCCAGAGATCGCAAAGTTCTGAATGCCGTTTGCAAAGTTCAGAAGATGCCAGAAAGATACGCATATTATAAGGAAATTCAGCCAATTTTGCCTGACTTATCATTGAATTCAGACACCAGGCAAGGTCACTGCAGGACTGGCTGAGAGCATCCAGGCATTCGAACTGGCTGTCACCCGCAAATAATCTTTCAATAAAATTCGCCATTAAAACTTCGTTTCGAATGGATTCCTGGCGTTCGAGAATGGCTTCGACATTGGCCTGTAAAAAACTTTCGGAAAGGCTGGTTTTATTCGCTTCAAGCCAGCGTTTAATCTGAATGTCATCGGCATTTCCATGAAGAATGTTGAACAGATTGATCGATGCTTCGACAGCTTCCTGCATGGATTGACAAATTGGATAAATTCTGGCGTTCCAGATGGATGCTGTTTGATTTCCCCATATATCCTCATTAGAAATGCCGGTCAGACGGGCAAGTCGAGAGATGGTGCTTCCTAAAAATGGAGCATCCTTTGAGCTTTTGGGGTTGTCTTCGCGGCCATAGATTCTGCAGACATACATGCCAGTTTTAAGCTTCAGGCCATGCATGACGACTTCTTCTGGAATTGTGATATTTTGTATGTCGACATTGGAAAGCATAACACACTCGCCAAGATGACTGTTTTCGATACGACAGTCTTCGACGTAAGCTGAATCGGGAATATCAGAATGCGTGACAACACTGTTTAAAATGCAACCGGATTTGGCGTTTGTATTGAGTCTTTTTTTCCAGCCGAGGTAACTGAATTCTGCCATGTCATGAAGGAAAAAGTCATACATTTCATGCGTCATGCCGAAATGGATGTACTGAGCCGGAATGAGTTTGACAAGTGAAAGACGATAGGGATGAAGGGCTTTCCAAATCTGGTGTCGACATTCTTCAAGTTCAGGAGAGAAGCCATTTTCCGGACCTTCCAGCTTAAACTCTTCCCAGGTGCTATTTTGGGCGAGCGGGTAGACAAAGTCTGCATAAAAGTTGAGACATACGCGAGGATTGACGAAGGATCTGAACTTGTTTTCGTCGATGATGCCGTCTGTAGAAATCAGATTAAATAGTTCTCGAATGATGTTTTTCCCGAACCAGATGCATCCCGTATCGACATTGACCTGATTGGCATTGTCGACAGCACCGTTTTCGCGAAGGAAAGATTCGGAACGTTTGTGAAGAAATCTGGAGACATTGTGATTGCGGTGATCATCAGAATCGTCAGCCTGAACAAAGACGCCGTGATCCTGTCCGACCTGTACGGGAGCTTTCATCGAAAGACCGGCAGCATCGCAGGACAAAAGATCGAGCTGAAGGGCGTTGAACAACAGCTTGGTGTCGCTGGGAAAAATCATCATCCCATGGCTGATTCGAGCCGGAATTCCCTGAGCGCAAATGACGAGTTCGTCGAAAAGTGTCGAAACAAAACCGCCGGGAAGTTCGCGAGGAACAGGTCCAAACAACTTTCCGCATGCCGAATATTGTGGAATGCGCTTGCTGTCACCGCCCGAATGAATGACAAGAAGCTTTTGCTTCAGGAGCTGTTCAATGGGCACTTTTTCGCTCAAAATGCGCAGAATATTCAATGTCGCACCGCCGGAACCAATGCGTTTGTCTTCAAAATCGGCGACCACTTCAAAATGGGTATTTAAGGGCAGACGGTGCTCGCGCCGACGCTTCTCCAGCTGAAGCCTGTAGGAGGATGCCTGGCGTTTATTTGCCGCCGTCAGAATGATCCAGTCCCACGTTTCCGGCAGACGTGTCTGACAGGCATATTCATACTCTTTAAGTGCGTCAGCATCGCTTTGTGCATAGAAATAGTTACGATTCATTTTTTTCGCTTCAATGTTGATTTATTTTTATTCATGTCCAGAACTCGCAATGGACATTGGACAATGTTTTCTTTAATACTATTTCTTGTAAAATATTACCAATAAATCAGCTTATTTTGCGATTGAACACCATTTCCTTTTTTGCACAGATTTTCTTTTGATATGCCGAAATTGATGAACAGTTCCTGATAGGGAAACTCAGAATAAAGCTATTAATTTTTATTCATACCTTCCCTAAGTCATAGATTGAATTTTATTTCGATAAAGATAATGTATCGAGTCAGAGCCGTATTTTCTCGTCTCCATAACCTATCTATATTAATGCGTCATTTGGGTTAATGCAATTCCATATTCACCATGCGCGGGCGTATCGCATCGCGATAGCCCGCGCCAAGCTCGCCGTATGCCGCAGGCATAGGCGAGAACCATAATAACTTGACAAACGCAACAGAGTTGCATTAGTGTGCGCCGCAATTAAGGTTGTATTAGCAACCACATTGCATAAAACATCTTAATTAAATTCAATTTGTGTTACATTTATGGAATAAATTATGACAAAACGAATTATTTTTGAACTTTATGCATCTATGGCATTTGCATTGGCATCATGTGACGATTCACAGTCTGTGAATGAAGAAACCCAGGACGATACAGCCAGTTACAAAGTCGATGTCTGTATGAATGATGTAAAAAATGGCGAAGCGGATCTGGCTGAAATGACGGACAAAATCATTAAAGTTACAGCAAAAGAACAGACGTCACGGGCTGTCAGACTTTCCGACATCATTTCACGCGTGAACGGGATTGAAGCCGACAAGCTGGATGATTATTTGTCGCTATATGTATGCGATTTTGAGAGTTTGGATGGCTTCCGGCCGTCGAGCAAGGGGGAGCGATGTGCATTGCTCAGTTGCTCAGTGGCGAAAGAGGCCTATATCAATGTCGAAACCCACAATCTGTTCTATTCGGACAATTCCGGCATCACGGAAGGGTGTTATAACATTAAAAATTTTACAGCTGTATTGATGTACGATGTCGATTAAATGAAAAAATATCTGTTTGTCTTCATCAGTTTGAGCAGCTTGTGTTTTGTGACAAATGCCAATGCGCAGGAGAACGAAGTTTTATCCTCGTCCGAATCGGATGAAGAAATTTTAGTTTTTGACGATGCATCGGACGATGTGCTGGAACTCGATGCTGTTGATGTCATGGATTCGGCTGAATCCGAAGTTCGAAACGGCGCACGACCTTTGTTTGCGCAGACGATTACGTCGCCGGACCTCCAGTCGATCAATGACTGGCTTGAGAGCGCAAACGGCGTTTATGGCGATGCATCCGGCAAAGGCACGCGTTCTGTGATTGTGCGCGGGTTTGAAACGCGCCAGCTCGACGTTCTGTTTGCAGGCATGCCGCTCGACACCGGATTTAATGGAATGACAGGGCTGGATGTGCTTCCGATGAACTGGATTAGTGCCGGACGCATTTCGCATGCGGATGCGACGCCGACGGATGGGGTAGGATTCGGCGGAAAAATCGATTTGTATGCATTCGAGCCATCAAAGATGGAAGCATCGGTTGAGATTTCACGCAACGGGGTTATCGGAGCTGTGTCGCACGGATATCATGAGGGGCCGTGGCGATGGGCCGCAACCGTTGGTGGTCAGTATTCCAATGGCATTTATCTGAGTCATGCGTTTGAACCGTGTGCGGATGAAGACGGCGGTTTACGCGATGCAAGTGACAAGCAGGGACTCAATTTTCTCGTCAAAGCCGGGCGTTCTCTTGGCAGCTGGGGCGATATCGAAGTCCTTACCGGATGGGCCAATGCGCCTCGAAGCGTCCCGACGGGGCTCGAAACAGGTACAAACCGCTTCTGGCGCTACACGAGCTGGCGCGTTGCGTTTGCCATGGCAAAACTTCGTTTTGAAACCAGTGTTCTCAACGGTCAGCTGTATTTTTGGGCAAATGATCAGGGAAACACGCTCGAAACGTATGACGATGCGAGCCGAACGACACAAAAGTCGAAATCTGCCTTATCTTCAGTCTGGCAGGATGACGATTACGGTATGCGACTCGATTTGAATGGCATGCCTATTAATCTCGGAAAAGCCGGATTTATGAGTCTTCTTTTGCGCACGGATTTTCGGTATCAGCTTCATGCCTCGCACGACAAGACATTCGTTCCGGTTGCCGAGAACGACGAGGATTCTAGCCGTCTTCGATACGATGTGCGTCCGGCCATAGAATGGGCTTTCAGGTCGGATATGAGCATGTTTGTAGCTGGAAATGCCGCAGGTGTCGTGCCTGTGTCGCAGAGCGATACAAATAAAACGGATTTGTCCGTAAAGCTCACCGAAGTTCATGACGGCGGCTTTAGCGTTGGATATGACTATTCCATCCTGGACAATCTCGAGTTTAACCTTCGAGCTGCTCGAAGGCTTCGCCTTCCTTCGCTCAAGGAACAGTTCCGCGATGTGCCTGAGACTGTCGCGCTTTCTGGCGATGAAATCAGCGATCTTCATCCCGAAAAAGCCTGGGATTTTGAGGCTGAAATTCACTGGAAACCAATTGACGAAGTCGCGTTGACGGTCGGCCTCTTTGATACGGAAATTCGCGATTTAATCGATTTTAAATATATTAATAATATTAAAATTTCGTACAACGTGAATGAGGCGCGTCTTGCCGGTACTGATATTGCCCTCAAACTCGGTTCCTGGGCCGGTGTTTCATTCGATTTGTCGTATCACTATTTATATGCATACGACCTGAGTGATGGACATGAACTCAACGACAGGCCGACACACAATCTCAGAGGCGCGATTCATTATGCACCAGTCGAACCGCTTCGACTGACGCTTGCTGCGCAATTTGAATCGAAACGCCGCACCGAAGCCTGGCTGACGTCCAAAACTGTTTGGATGGGAAATGTATTTCTTATCAGTGCTGAAATCGAATATCATATTCAGCACTTTTCGATGTATCTTCGCGGTACAAACCTTACGGATTATAATTATTCACGGGCTTATGGCTATCCCGAACCCGGATTCAATATCATGCTTGGGGCAAAAGTCGTGTATTAATGTTGGGGGGGCGGCGTTCTCCTATTTCCACATTCCATCCTCAAACTTTGCACAATCAACAGATTTGTTCTCGTCGGTTTCGCAATTCTCCCCGTCAATGTCACAATCTGTTTGGTAAGATGAGGACTCGACAGTATCAACCCACGAATCGAATAAACGCAATTTATCTCCGGCGAATAAATAGGAGGTAAAACGAGTTTCACTTTGGCCTGCCGAAACCTCAGGGTGCTCATACCCTCCAGAGTGCTCATAAAGCAAACGGATATACAGTGCATGAGTATCAAGAATATCGATCTCATCCATGCCTTCAATTTGAATAGTGGTATTATAATAATTGTCCACATATTCTCCAGATGTGACATCAAGGTCTTCCTCGATTCTATAGATTCGGTGTGTCTTGTCTTTGGGACAAAATACGCTGAGGTATAAATTTGTACTCTGATTCACCCCATATTGAATGTCAATGTCGGAATAATTGATACCATTTGAACGCACATTGACATCGTCTTTTGAATCACAAAATAACAATCGAGCGGAATAAGCATTGATTGACTTTTCTTCTTGAAGCTGGCAACGAAGATTAAGTGTTTTTTCGAGTTTTGTGACAACATCTTCGTTTGCTGAAACTTTGACGAGAGGTATCGGCAAATCTGATTCAAAATTCGCAAATTTTTTGTGTTTATAATATTTGATATATTTATTAAATTCCTTGTCAAAATTGCATTTATCCTCATGTGTGAACGAGTCACTTAAAATATCATCATATTCATTTTCTTGGGGTTCTGCATCTGCTTTATCGGCATTTTCCTGTTTCTGAGCAACAGTATTGGCCGTATCCGGATGCTCGGACTCCTGCTTGATATTTTGAGAATCAGCAGAGTTTTCATTCGGTTGATTTGCATTGTCCGGCTGCTCAATCTTCTCATCTTTGGCATTGACAACATTTTCATTTGCAGCGGGTTGTTCCATAGTCGCATTGGATAATGGAGCTGAAGTCTGTATCTGTTTTTGTTCTTTCGAGCATCCAGATACGGCAAGAAAAAGAACGATTAAAAAAGCGAATGAATTTAAAGGTTTCGGTGAAAAAGTCATAATCTTTACTGTTTTTTAAGGGTAATATTTGTTCACTTTGATTTAAGCGAACTGGACTGCATTGAACGATCTATCACGGTCAATGCTATGCCTGGGGCTATATCGCTGTCGCCACACGGTATATCCGCAATGCAAATACTTGTATAACATAAAGGAACCTCTGAATAAAATTTAATTTCAAGGCAGAATCTGATGAGAGCCGGGTGGGGCCCCGGCGAGGCAGAAAAGTGTGGTATGGCGAAATGCTTATAGAACCTTAAAATATTGCGGATTCCAAAGGGGCCGAGAAGCCAACCGTACAGTGTACGGCTAGCATCGCAGAGCCCAGTGAGCAAATGAAATGTTACCTTAAATTCCTCCTCGCCATAATGGAGAGGAGGAACGTCACGAAGTGACAAGGAGATGAGGCGGCTCGGGAAACGAAGTTCATTTCATATTGTGAACTGAGGAAAGGGCAAAGCCCCACAAAAATGATTGATCAGAGATTCCTAAACGATGCATGATTGGAATCTGGGATGCTTCTCTCATTTGTGGTATGGGACTTAACGAACAAATGTAACACTCATGGGCTGTCTGTTCTTCTTATATTCATTCGGGTAGTTTTCATGTCGTCTTCAGAACCAATAAACACACCACCACAACTCGCCAGTCGCTACCGATTCATTAAACTTATCGGCGAAGGCAGCTCGGGAAAAACTTTTCTCGCCGAACAATTCGAAACCGGTAAACAGGTCGCCGTCAAAATCCTTAAATTTTCGCTCATTGAGAACTTCAAAAGTTATGAGCTGTTCAAACGCGAAGCCGAAGTCCTTAAAAGCATTCACGTCAACGGCGTTCCCTGTGTTTATGAATGCGTCGTTCAGGATAACGCCAGCGAACTCAGTTATATCGTTCAGGATTACATTGAATATCCATCTCTGATGTCGATTCTCGATGAAAAGAAAAAACTCACCGAAACCGAAATACTCGCCATTCTCGAGCCTCTTGCGGATATTATTTTTGCGCTCCAGACGAACTATGTTCCCCCCATCATTCATCGCGATATCAAGCCCTCCAATATTCTGTGCGACATGCAGGATCCTCAAAACGTTAAAGTCGCACTGATTGACTTCGGGGCTGTTGCCAATCCGCAAAAACGCAATGTCGGTTCTACGATTGCGGGAACTTTCGGCTATATGGCCCCAGAGCAAATGCTCAATGATGTCGCAATTCAGTCGGACTATTACGCCATCGGCGCAACAGCACTCCATCTCCTCACTGGCGTTTTGCCGTATGAAATGGCAAGTCGCGACAATGCCTTTGAAATCGATTTGGAGGCTATTATTGAGCAGTATGCACCAGAAACATCTCTTCAAATGCGAGCACTTCTGGCGCATCTTCTCGAAACAAAAGCCATTACAAGACCCCTCAATGCCTCAGTTCTCAAGGATGAAATCGTTCGCGTCCGACAAGGTCTGATGCCAAAAGGGGATTCGCTGTGTGTAAAACAATCGTCAAAAGGGGGAATTTGGCATGCGATTCTGAGATTTTTGAAGCCACGCCCCAAAAAAGTTATCATTTCCGATCGCCAACTCAAAAAATGGGTAAAAGCAAATGGAACGCTTCATTGTGTTAATCGGGAAAATGAGAGATATGGCGTAGAATATACTTTTGATGCCAACGACAGGACGTGGTGCGGATTTACATACATTAATAGTGTTTATAAATATAGTAATTTGCCTCGACCATGCACCGTTTTGTATAATTCTAATGATCCAAGATTCAACAAGCTTGTCATAGAGGATTAATGCGATGGAACAACAGATTCAGCCTGTTCTCAATTTGGAATCACGGTCATTTCCGGAAGAAATTGCACCTCAGGAACTTTTGACGCCAGAAATACTTGCACAACGCTATGAATTCGTTCGAATGATTGGCAATGGTTCGCAAGGGCGTCTCTATAAAGCCATTGACAAGCGCACGCAGAAAGACGTTGCGATTAAACAGCTTCGCATTGACCTCGTCGAAGACTGGAAATCCTATACGCTGTTTGCCCGAGAGGCCAAAGTCTTATCTGAACTCGATTTGGATGGCGTCGCCAAATTCCACGAATATTATGAATGTCTCGATGGCGAGCATCCTTGCGCCTATCTTGTGCAAGAGTATATCGATGGCATTTCGCTTGAAGAACGAATGGCGTCCGGGACGCGATATTCAGTGTCTCGAGTGTTTGAAATTGCTTTGCAATTGGTCGATATTCTCGAAAAGCTGCATACCCACGAGCCTCCGGTTGTTCATCGCGATCTCAAGCCCGGAAATATCATGATTTGCCAGGAAAATGGGCATGATAAAGTATATCTTATCGACTTTGGTGCGGTTGCAAATCCCCAGATTCAGGGCGGCGGATCGACGGTTGCCGGAACATACGGCTATATGCCGCCGGAACAGCTTATGGGCAAGCCTGAACCTGCCAGCGATATTTATGCACTTGCGGCGACGATTTGTTTTATGCTCAGCGGCGTTTCGCCAGCGGATATGCAGACGCTCGATTTCAAACTCATCATTGAACCACATTTACAGGCTCTTCCGAATGCGGTTTCGCGTGTACTCAGTTCGATGCTTGCACCGGCTGTCAAAGACCGTCTGACCGATTATGAAGACATACGCAGATATTGTAATGCTTTTAAGAATTCTCAGTTCGACATTCTTGAGTATGATGAATCGGATATGTCATTTTATGCAACGCCTGAATATGAAGAAAAATTAAAAAATGTCAAAACACTTTGGGATGATGACAATTTAAAACTTTGGGAAGCCTTGCCTGAACAGACACCACGAACGCTTCATATATGCATGGATTCGCTGAAACCCGTCGATTTGTGTTCGCATAAATCATTGGTTAAAAACAAAATTAATCGCAACGTGTCTGCGGGTGTGGGGTGTTTAGTGATATTTTTTTGTGGCGGACTTGCACTTGAGTGTGCTGGTACAGGAATCTATGTATTCGTATCTGAGATAATTGCTGGAAATGTGTTGGGTGCATTGGGCGGATTGATTGGCTTTGGAATTGTTGTCTTTGTACTATTAAAATATATTAGATTTTCTTATTCTGTCGAAAAGCCAAAATGGGCAGATATGTATCGTTCCTCGTCTTCAAGACTGGATAATTGTCGGGAGTTAATGAAATGCGGTCGCAAAACTATCGCGATTGTCACAAATATATCCTATAAAAGTTATTCGAGTGATGATGTTGAGGAATATGAATTTAATAATAAAGATAAGGGCGTTTATCTTCACAATATTCCACGTTTTGAAATATCCTATAAATTCAATCCGCCTGACGATTCGCAGGTCGGGGATCTCGTGCATCGCATTATTGTTCATCGCGATCCGAGCGAACATCTGCACGTCGGTGATCCGTTGCCCATTCTGTATGAGGTCAGCCAGAAGAACAACCGCAGAGTTCAAAGCATGCCATTTCCTTTTGCATCCTGTGATGTTCAAAATATACCTGATATGATATGTGTCACTTTGGATGGCAGTGTCGTTTATGCTTGATGGATCAGCCTTTTCGCCTTCGGCGAATACGGCTGATTTTGGCCGGTCTATGGGGGCGTTGCCCCCATA
>JAZRWV010000428.1:0-2614 GCA_045599925.1 Myxococcota bacterium | reverse complement strand
CGGCGCTATTTGCAAAGCAAATACGCGCCTCCCCCACGGCGCTATTTGCAAAAGCAAATACGCGCCTATTTTCAATATTCTTGCAATATCTCAACCACAGCAACCATCTTTTTTCATTCCTTTACATACCATTGAGGGGGTAATGGGTCTCCATTACAGGAATTCTATGAAAAAGCTCTCCTTCCTGTTTCTCACAGCAGCTTTATTTCTCAATACAGGGTGTGACGATGAGAATGCACCTGACATCACACTCCATGAAGGATGCGTAAAAGATTACTGCGATGGTCAAAAACTTGTCGTATGCGCAAATGATGGTTCAGAAATCCGCAGGGACTGTGGAACTCCTGGCTGCAATCCCAAAACTGCAACATGTAATAAAAGCAGTTCCGACAAGTGCACTGAAACCAAATGCGACGGCAACAACCTGAATATCTGCGATCCGGATACAGGCAAAATCACCGTCATGAACTGTGGAGCAGCTGGCTGTAATAAAACAGAAAATCGCTGCAACAAGACTTCTCAGGACAACAAGTGCAAGACCTCAACATGCGACGGCAATAAACTCATCATTTGCGATGCAGAATCCGGCAACACGACAGAAACGGATTGCGGAACCACAGGCTGCAATGCCGAAAAGCTCGAATGCAATAAAACCGAAACGGATAAATGCGAAGCCACCACATGTGATGGAAATGACCTACTGCTCTGTAATCCGGATGGAACCGTGACGAAAAAAGAATGCGGAACTGCAGGCTGTAATGCCGAAAAGCTCGAATGCAATGAAACCGAACATCCGTTCGAAATGATCGAAGTTCCAGAGTCTCAAAACAACAAAGAGGGAAGCAAATGCTACGTCGAAACATTTGTTCCTCACTGTAATGGAAACATCATAGTCAGCTGTTTTGGGGATTCACTTTTTTCAGACACAGGAAAAGTCTTATATGAAGACTGCGGTCACATGCCTGGAGATGATGGCACTTTTGCGAGTTTAATCTGTGCAATGACACTCATTAATGATCAAAACGAGCCCATCTGTATTGATCCCGATTCAGAAGAGCCAGACGACTTCTGCGAAAATTCAGAAATTAATAAAGAAGTCTCTGAATGCATAAGTTCAAGTTTTGGTGATTCAATAGAAACACACACCTGCAAGCGATACAGCGATGGAAAAAACCGCTGGTATTTTTCAGGCATGACCCACTGTTCGACGCCATGCAGTGAAGGCTGCGAACAGATAGCCTGTGATGCCACGATTGATGCAGACAAGTGTGTTGACAACAACCTGATGAGCTGCGACCCCTTCGATGTCTGGCACATAACAGTGTGCGGCAGCCAGAAGTGCAAACTGGATCCCGACTGGGACACATTCATGTGTATGTAATAAAAAATAGCGCGGCCGTATTTCGCTTTGCGAAACAGGCCGCGCGATCGCATGGCGTATTGGCCGTCCCGGCCAATAGCCATGCCCGTAAATTCATCTCACAAGCGTCCTCTTCTTTTTCCAAACCAGGTTCATTATGAAAAAAGCAAGCTACCTCATTCTTTCACTGGCATTTCTCAGCTGCATTGGCTGTGACGATGACAAAACCACAGACACTACCAATCAATGCAAAGATCACTGTAATGGACAGAAGCTTGTCGTATGTGCCAGTAACGGCACGGAAATCGTCAAAGACTGCGGAAGTCCCGGATGCAATTCAGAAAAAGCGATATGCAATACAGGCAGTTCAGCCAAATGCACGGAAACACAATGCGACGGCAACAACCTGAACATATGCGATCCGGATACGGGCAAAGTCACCGTGATGAACTGCGGAAAGGCTGGATGCAACCCCAAAGACAAAAGATGCTACAGCTCCTCACAGTCTGACAACTGCCAAAAGACTGAATGCAACGGCAACAACCTGAACATATGCGATCCGGATACGGGCAAAGTCACCGTGATGAACTGCGGAAAGGCTGGATGCAATGCGACAACCAGCCGCTGCAACACGATATCGCAGGACGATATGTGCAAAACCTCAGCATGTGAAGGCAACAAGCTGCTCATCTGCGACACGACAACCGGTTACATGACGGAAACCGACTGCGGCGCGGCCGGCTGTAATGCAGAAGCCCTCGAATGTAATGTCGCCGAAGAAGACAAATGCAAAGCCACTCAATGCGATGGAACCAAGCTTCTGGTCTGCAACCCGAATGGCACAGTGACGACAAAAGACTGCGGTTCGGCCGGTTGTAATGCAGAAAAACTCGAATGCAATGAGTCCGCCGGATACAGCTGCTCAGCCACAACATGTGATGGGAACAAACTCATGGTTTGCAATCCGGATGGCACCGTAACGACAAAAGACTGCGGTTCAGCCGGCTGTAATGCAGAAAAGCTCGAATGCAATGCGCCTGCAGCCCCGGAATTCCATATAAATGAGGTTCCTGCGTCACAAAACAACAAAGAAGATGCCAAATGCAATCCCAATACATTCGTCGCACATTGTTCCGGAAATGTCGCCATTACCTGCGAAGAGTCCTGGGATGAAGAAAACGCGTATACCGTAACCCTTTTCGATTGTGAAGGCAGTGATTTTGGGGATTGGGGTGATGAAGACTGGGGGGATGA
>JAZRWV010000427.1:0-8269 GCA_045599925.1 Myxococcota bacterium | reverse complement strand
ATTGCGGCGCATATTATTTTTTTAGGCTGATACTGGGCGCTACACCGTGTAGCATCTAGTATTTGCCTCAAATTCGAAAAAAAGAACAGCATTTTTTGAATTCCCCTGTTTTTTTCCTCCCCCCGGCTGAATAGTAACCATATATCCAATCGTTTCGCCAACACGCATGGCAAAATGTGCCCTCGTGTGCTAAGATGCAGTACGTATGCCGCAAATTCTGTGTATGCATCACAGCGGCTGAACGAGGAGGCACGACGATGGCTGAGAAAAAATTAAGACCGGGTGGATTGATCGAGTTCTACACCGAATTTAAAGACAACCATGCGTATTACGTCGACAAAACGATGTTTATTGCGCAGGTGTTGACAAATACGAGTAAAGTTCAGCTCTACACGCGTCCGCGCCGCTTCGGCAAAACGCTTTCGCTCACGACGCTCCACACGTTCCTTGCTTTTCACGATTATTTGGGCAGGCCGTTTGATCCGAAGCCTTATTTTGAAGGCCGAAAGGTTATGTCATGCGACGACGAAATTTTGTCGCGCATGGGCAAACATCCCGTTATTTTCATGTCGCTCAAGGAATGCTGCAAGCCGACGTTTGAAGAAAATCTGTTGAAATATGCGGATGCGGTTGCTAGTTGTTGCAAGTGTTTCCGTCGTTTGGCGAAATTGGGCAACAACTTCGAAGAGGACGAGCGTGAGGCGTTTAAGCGCCTGATACTAGAAACAGCGAGCCAAAACGAACTCGAAAAATCGATTCGTCTGCTTTCCGAATTTATTACGATTGAATATGGCGTCAAACCGTACATCCTTATCGATGAATACGATGTACCATTGCAAACGGCGTATCACTACGGTTATTACGACGAAATGGTGTCTTTCATTCGCTCTCTGTTCAGCAATGGCCTTAAAACTAATCCCAGCTTTGAAAAAGCCGTTTTAACGGGTTGCATGCGCGTTTCGAAAGAGTCGATATTTACGGGATTTAATAATTTACGCGTCTATTCAATTGATTCCGAAATGGATAATGAATACTTTGGCTTCACGCCGGATGAAGTCAAAGAAATGCTCGCATATTACGACTTATCCGAGCATTATGATGCGATTCAGGATTGGTACGACAGTTATCATTTTGGGTCGAGGCATGTTTACAATCCGTTTAGCCTAGTTCAATGTGTCGATAATCTCACGTTAAATGATCCGAATGCCATTCGCTGCTACTGGACCAATTCGAGCAGTAATGATGTCATTCGCGATATGGTCGTTGAGCATCCAGAATGCCGCGATGATATCGAAAAATTATTAAAAGGCGAATCGATTTATAAACCGATTCATGAATCGATGACATACCGTGATATGAATTCGTATCAGGATAATATCTGGACGCTGTTATATTATACAGGTTATGTCAAAAGTCTGTCGCGCCGAGAAGTTGGCAACAAATGGATTCATGAAATTAGGCTCGTCAATAAAGAAATACATGCAATCTTTCCGCAATTTCTAAGCCTAGCATTTAGTTATGCTGTGCAAAAGGAGGATCTTTCGGCATTCTATCAATCGATCTGGGATAAAAACGCCGATTATATAAAACAATTTATTAATAATATATTAGCCGTCATGGTGAGTTATTACGATACGCAAGAAATGTTCTACCATGGCATGATGCTCGGTATTTTATCGAATTTATATCAATACGAAATCAAATCGAACCGCGAAGACGGCAACGGCCGCACCGATATTGTATTGCGTGACATGCGCGATGATCGCGCCGTCGTCTTTGAATTCAAATGGTCGGATGAATTGATTGAACTCGCTTCACTTCCTGCCATTGCACTACAACAAGTTCGCACCAACAAATATGCCGAGGCAATTCACAAAGAAGGCTATAAAACGGTTTATGCCGTAGGCGTGGGGTTCTGCAAAAAGACGTGTGCGGTGATGGTCGAAGAGATGTAAAGGTAGCGTTTGTTGTTGAGCCGTTGTGCACAACTGCTCAACAACAATTAACAAAGTTTTTATGGATAATAAACCGTTCATAAGGAGGATACAGAGATGAAATCTATATTATCAAAAATCCTAACGGGGGGGGGCAAAAAGTATGCCATAGTGCAT
Organism: Myxococcota bacterium; assembly: GCA_045599925.1. Taxonomy (GTDB): domain Bacteria; phylum Myxococcota_A; class Bradymonadia; order UBA4248; family UBA4248; genus UBA4248. The sequence continues at coordinate 6,158 of JAZRWV010000427.1, read as the reverse complement.
AATTTGTTTAATAATTCCTTTGAAGGTTCGCACCCGCACCTTCTCCAGTCTGAGGAGGTGGCGTGATGAGTACGAAATTCTTCACCAATGCTTCCGGAAATTCCCTGTTTGATAAGTTGAAAGGCATATCTGATAATATGCCTAACTTTGATCTCTTTTGTGCTGCGGTCGGTTACTTTCGAGCATCGGGATATTTCAAAATCCGAAAAGAACTTGCGAATGTTTCTGAAATTCGGGTACTCGTCGGCATTAATATCGACAAATTATTCGCCAAACACCAGTCAAATGCTTCAAAACAAGGAAATCTGTTCACAACTAACCCAGATGATGTCCGCAAACAATATATCAATGAGTTTATTCAAGATGTAAAAGATGCTGGATATAGTGCAGAAATTGAAGACGGCATTATACAATTGGCAGAAGATTTAAAATCAGGCCGATTGAAAATGAAAGCCCACCCAGATCATAATCTCCACGCTAAATTCTATTTATGCCTGCCTAAAAATTATAATGAAAACACCGATGGCTGGGTCATCATGGGCTCATCCAACCTTTCTGAACAAGGCCTGGGGCTTACACAACCGCCACGATATGAACTCAACGTCGCCATGAAAGACTTCGATGACGTGAATTTCTGCCGTGAGGAGTTCGATAAATTGTGGAAAGAGGGTGTCGATATCCGTCCGGAAGACGCAGATAACGCTACCAGTCAAACCCACCTTGCCCTGGTTACGCCCTACGAACTCTATATGAAACTGCTCATCGAGTGGTTTGGCGAACTCGTCGAAGACGATTTCACCATTGATATGCCCGACGGCTATAAAGACCTCAAATATCAGCAGGATGCCGCCAGTCAGGGCTTCCAGCTCATGATGAAGCACAACGGTTTTATCCTTGCCGACGTCGTTGGTCTTGGAAAAACGATCGTTGCTGCAATTATTGCCCGTCGCTTCCGCGAAGTGAATGGCAATTATACAAATATACTTGTTGTTTGTCCGCCTGCTGTTCGCCAGGGATGGGAAAAAACATTCAAATCCTTTGGACTGAGAAAACGCACACATTACATTACCAGTGGCAGCCTCGACAAAGTGATCAATGCCAAAGACAATTATTATGACAAAGAAGATTATGATCTCATTATTGTCGATGAGGCTCACAATTATCGACGCGATGAAAGCGACCGCTTCCAGAACCTCCAAACCATCTGTAAGTCACCGTGCGAGGCGCGAACCAATAACCGCAATTCCAGAAAAAAAGTCATTCTGATTTCGGCGACGCCGCTGAATAACCATCCGGAAGACATAAAAAATCTACTCTCTCTCTTTCAAGATACGAAGTGTTCAACGCTTGACGGAATCGCAAATCTCGATCGATATTTCGCTAAAATCTTCAAAGATTACGGCGAGATCATGCGCCAGCGAGATCAGTTCTCGCCAGAAGAACTTACGGAACGCATTGAAGATATCTACAGTGATGTCCGTCAACGCATCCTTGACCAAATCACTGTTAGACGAACGCGTCATAATATATTAAACAATCCCGAATATAAAACAGACCTCGATAATAATAATATTCACTTTCCAGACATTCTTCCCCCAAACGAATGGCGCTATCAGCTCAATTCCAAACTCGTTGATCTGTTTGAATATACTGTCGATGTTCTGACAAATGAAGAAACTGGCCTTGATTATACGCGATATCGCGCCATCGAACACCTTAAAGCGCCTTACAACAGCAAATTCTCCGAAGCGAAACAAAGCGCAAAAAACCTCGCCAACATTTATAAAATAAATATGGTCAAACGTCTCGAAAGCAGCTTCTATGCTTTTAAACGTTCATTAGCCACTTTTATAAAAATTACTGGCGGCCTTATCGAAATGTACAATAACAACACGGTTGCCATTGTCGGAAGTCGTGACAGTACATTGCGAAAACTTCAAAATGATGGCCTGGAATTAAATGAAATCCTCGATATTCTCATTGCAAAAGAAAAAGGTGAAATATTCCCGCGCGAAGCATTTGATGATGATTTTATTGTAAAATTGCAAAATGATTACAATTTGCTCTTAGATTTAAATGAACGCTGGGCACACGTTACCGAGGACCCTAAAATCGACCTGTTCATCGAGAAACTCAACCATGTTTTATTCGATCCATCGCGCAATCAGTCAGACAAACTCGTCGTCTTTTCAGAAAGTGTCGACACGGTCAACTATCTGACGGAACAATTACAAAGCCGCTTTCCACAAAAACGCGTCATCTCGATCACATCCAAAACGCGCGATGATCGCACACCCATTGTTGAAGCTAATTTTGACGCCAATCTTCCAGAAACAGAGCAAAACCACGATCCGGATAAAGAATATAATATTCTCATTTCAAGTGATGTTTTGTCGGAAGGCGTCAACCTCCACCGAGCGCATCTCATCGTTAATTACGATTCGCCGTGGAACGCCACGCGCCTGATGCAGCGCATTGGTCGCGTCAACAGAATCGGTTCTGTCAGCGATGCGATTTATAATTATATGTTCTACCCATCTGATGAAGGCGATCATCTCATTCGACTGATTTCAAACGCTATCATTAAACTTCAGGGCTTCCATTCCGCACTTGGTGAAGATGCACAAATCTTCTCACATGAAGAAATTGTAAGACAATTCGAGCTGTTCAACCGCAATGTAAAAGACGATATCGACGAAAACATCGCCTTCCTGCGTGAAGCGCGCGAACTCTATCGAAAACACCGCGATGACTACCATCGCATCAAAGCTCTGCCGCCCAAAAGCCGCGTCGCGCGTTTATCCAATAAAAATCACCCGGCCCAAACAACGGTTGCCTATATCGCGTCCGACCTCAAAACGCAGTGCTACCGCGTCACAAACGGTGACTGCTCGCCCATTCAATTTGCCGAGGCTGCTCGCCTCATGAAAGCTAAACCGGACGAACAGGCTCTCAATTTCGTCGACGCGCGCCCGCTCAACATCGCGCACATTGGCCGCGCGCTCAATGACTATCAGACCTCGTGCGAAACCGACTGCGACACTGGATCTGCCAATGCGAATATCAACGATCCTGAGGCTCAAAAAGCCAATAAACAACTTCGTGAGTGGAAACGCGCTTACCCGGATTGCGCACAGGCATGCGATACGCTCATGCAGCTGGTTTCAAACGGCACGATCAGCGCATTGCCCCAAAAAATCGCAAAAATCAAAAAAGAGGCCGACAAACAGCCCTCGTTCGATCTTAAAAACCTGACGCTCACTAAACAGCTTAAGGCGCTCTGCACAACCTATACAACATCCAAAATCCACGACGACGATCCAGTGGATACCCATCCCGAAATCGTCCTTTCCGAAACCTTTATCTAACCCCAAACGCACGCTCGCGTTTTGGGGAATCGTGCAACGAATTGTTTTTTGGGGAGGGGGAAGTCTCCCCCTGCGCGGCTATTGGCTACCGCCAATACGCCGCTACCCCCTCTGCCTGACGGCATGCAAAACACATTGAATTGCATCAAACCTTAGGGCGTGAGCTCCCGGAGCTTACACCATGTCTAAGAATTACAATCGAGAAGAACTACGATCACTGTTCCAGAAAACTTATGAACAAGATGACTGGCGAGAAATAATTAAAAATTATTTCAATGCCACCGATATTCGTAAAAAACCAGAACCGCTTCCTTCCCCTTCCGACGAAATGAAAGCATACAACCTGGGCTGCACAACGACGACCGATGGCTACGAAATCTTTTTTCTGTACTATAAATGTATAAACCACTCAATCGCACGCCGCAAAGTGACCTTGCGTCAGCTCGCCAAATCCATGGCTTCAAAACTCCATACCGATGCGGTGCTGGCTGTATTTGACGACGGAAACAACTGGCGTCTGTCATTCATCTGCGACCTTAAAGGCGAAAAAACTTCTCCCAAACGCTTCACTTACGTTTTTGGTGATCCCAAACTCTATTATCACACACCCGTTGCTCGCTTCCTTGAACTCCAAAAACGTGGTATCTCTTTTGCCAATATCAAAGAAGCTTTCTCAGTTGAAGCCGTTAATAAAGAATTTTATACAAAACTCTTCGCTTGGTACGAATGGGCTCAAAAAGAAATATTTAATGTCACGTTTCCCAACATGACCGATAGCAATGACGATGACCGCGCTGAAATTAATCAGCACCTCATTCGATTGATTACGCGTCTGATTTTTGTGTGGTTCATTAAACAGAAAGGTCTGATTGCTGACGAGCTGTTTGAGTCCAAAGAAATGGCTAAATTGTTAAAAAACTTCAACCCGTTGGCCGGAAAAGACGGCGTTGGATGCTGCCCACAAAAAGAAGAAACGACGAATTATTATCACGCTATTATACAAAATCTGTTTTTTGCAACACTGAACAAGACGATGGATGAGCGTCGATTTTCTTACGAAGGGAACGACCAGGAAAAGCGTAAAGCCGATTACAGCATTAAATCGCTTTATCGTTACAGCGAACTGTTTATCAATGCCAAAACACGGGACGAAGCGGTTAAATTATTCGATAAAACGCCGTTCCTAAACGGTGGCCTGTTTGAGTGTTTGGACAAATCCGATCCCAATGCCATGAATTACAATCGCGTGAATTATGTCGATGGATTCAGCCGTAATGACGCGATGAACGGTACCAATTTCAAATGCCGAGCTTTTATTCCGAATGCGCTGTTTTTTAATGAAGATGAAAAACAGCCAGGTCTGCTCACGCTGCTAAAACAGTACAATTTTACAGTTGAAGAAAGCACAGCCAACGATGCGGTTGTCGCGCTTGATCCCGAATTATTGGGCAAGATCTTTGAAAATCTCTTGGCGAGTTACAACCCCGAAACCAAAGAATCTGCGCGCAAATCATCTGGTTCATATTATACACCTCGTGAGATCGTAAAATACATGGTCGAACAATCGATCGCTGAGGCGCTTAAAACGAAATTGCCAAAGATTGATGCAACGGCTATTGATGCGCTGATTCACGATGATGAGTGCCCGAAATCGCTCGATATGCATCACAGTGAAGTAAAAGAAGCGTTACTCAGCCTTAAAATCATCGATCCCGCTGTTGGTTCCGGTGCATTTCCGATGGGCGTCATGCAATGCATGCTCGAAATTATACAAAAGCTATATCCCGAAACTACGAACATTTACGACCTCAAGAAAAAGATCATCGAAGACTGCCTGTATGGCGTCGATATTCAACCGATTGCCGTGCAGATCACCAAATTGCGTTGCTTTATTTCACTGATCGTCGACGAAACGCCCGATTCGTCAAAACCAAACCTCGGCATGATGACGCTCCCCAACCTCGAAACTAAATTCGTTGCCGCAAATTCGTTGATTCCGTTAAAAGTCAAGATTCATCCAGGATTATTTGAAGTATGGGCTAATAAAGTCAATGCAGAACGCAAAAAACTATTAGCTATTCGTCATGAACATTTCAATGCGAAAAGCTATGAGGAAAAGAAACGTCTGAGAGAAAAGGATCGTCAATCACGTGAACGACTTTCAAAATTGTACTTAGAGAACGAATCGGTGTCTTCTGATGAGATTAAACGCGTATTGGAATGGGATCCTTACAATCAAAATCAAAAAGCACCATTCTTCGATCCTGAGTGGATGCTCGGTGTAAGCGATGGGTTCGATATTGTGATTGCAAATCCGCCGTATGTTTCAACAAAGGGGGTTGGTTCTGGAGATTCTCCAGAAGATAAAAGTAAACAATCAAATTCTTATAAAAAAGAATTGGAAAGAATCTATGGATTTTCTGATGATCTATATATGCATTTTTTCTTTCTAGGAATGAATATACTCAAAGATAAAGGCAATCTATCGTTTATCACATCTAATACATTCTTCACAACCGAAACAAAATATAAGCTTCGTGAACTTATATTAAATAATAATGTAAACTATTTTTACAATACTTCTTATGAAGCATTTACTGCAATGGTCTCCACCTGCATATCTTCAATTAACAAGAATATTAAATCTCAGAGTCAATTAGTAAAATATTATGATGGCAGTCAAAATTTAATGAATCCTGAGGAATATACTGTTGACAAAGCGATATATGCTAATAATTACAACAAGTCAATTTTTATACCGAATAAAGAAAATATGAATTTGTATAATAA
>JAZRWV010000426.1:0-16806 GCA_045599925.1 Myxococcota bacterium | reverse complement strand
CCCGACATCTTCTTCCAGGCCCGTGAAGCCAGCAACGTTTATTACGATGCCGTTCCCGGAATCGTTCGCGAATCCATGGCACGCTTCGAAAAACAGACCGGCCGTCACTATGACCTCTTCGATTATTATGGCGCCAAGGATGCCGATCGCGTTGTCGTTCTGATGGGTTCCGCCATCGGTGCATGCCACGAAACAATCGATGCTCTCAATGCCAAGGGCGAAAAACTCGGCGCACTCGCCATTCATCTCTATCATCCATTCGATGCCAAGGACGTTCTCACTGCCCTTCCGAAGACCGTCAAAGCCATTGCCGTTCTCGATCGTACGAAAGAACCCGGTGCCCTCGGCGAACCGCTTTATCTCGATGTCGTTGCCGCTGTTTCCGAAAACTGGCGTGAAATCGTCGGCTCCAATCTTCCTGTCGTCATCGGCGGCCGTTATGGTCTGTCCTCGAAAGAATTCACACCGGCCATGGCCAAAGCCGTGTTCGATGAACTCAAGAAATCCGCTCCGAAGAACCACTTCACGGTCGGTATCAACGATGACCTGACCAAACACAGCATCGCATGGGATCCTTCATTCATTACAGAAGACCCCGAAAACACCCGCGCCATCTTCTTCGGTCTCGGCAGCGATGGTACCGTCGGCGCCAACAAGAACTCCATCAAAATCATCGGCGAAAACACCCCGCTCAATGCTCAGGGTTATTTCGTTTATGACTCGAAGAAATCCGGCGGCGAGACCATTTCTCACCTCCGTTTCGGAAAGAAAGCCATCAAGGGCGCCTATCTGATTCAGCGCGCGAACTTCATCGCCGTTCATCAGTGGGGCTTCATTGAGAAGAAAGACGTCCTGAGCAGTGCTGAAGACGGCTGCACCCTTCTCGTCAACTGCCCGTACGCTGCCGATGATGCATGGAATCACATTCCTGCCGCCACACAGAAACAGATCATCGACAAGAAGATCAAGCTCTATGTCATCGACGCCGGTTCCGTTGCCGAAAAGACCGGCATGGGCAACCGCATCAACACCGTCATGCAGGCATGCTTCTTCAAACTCTCGGGCGTTCTCCCCGAAGACGAAGCCATTATGCGCATCAAGGAAGCCGCCAAGAAAGCCTACATGAAGAAAGGTGAAGCCGTCGTTCAGAAGAACTACGCCGCCATCGATGCATCCTGCGAAAACCTCCATGAAGTCAAAGTCCCCGGCACCGTCGGCGACCTCAAACGTCTCTCCATGGATTACACCGGTGCTCCCGAATACGTTCAGAAGATCATGTCTCACCTCGTCAAAGACGAAGGCGAATCCCTCCCGACGAGCGTTTTCGATGCCGATGGTCATTTCCCGACCGCAACAACGCGCTGGGAAAAACGCGGTATTGCACGTGATATCCCCATTTGGAACCCCGAAGCCTGCATTGGCTGCGCATTCTGCTCCATCAGCTGCCCGCACGCCGCCATCCGTATCAAGGCCGTCAAGCCCGAACTCCTCGCCGGAAAACCCGCTTCCTTCACCACGCGTGAATGGAAGGGCAAAGAAGTCGAAGCCGGTTCGCAGATGCGCGTCCAGGTTTATGCCGATGACTGCACAGGCTGCGGCGTCTGCGTGAACACCTGCCCGGCAGCTGCCAAGGGTGCCCTCTCGATGCAGTATCGTCTCGATCACCTCGACGAAGAACGCGCCAACCTCAAATTCTTCGATACCCTCCCGTACAAGAAACGCACCGAAGTCGACAAAGCAACCGTCAAGGGTTCACAGCTCATTCAGCCGCTGTTCGAGTTCTCCGGATCCTGCGCTGGCTGCGGCGAAACCCCGTACGTCAAACTCGTTTCCCAGCTCTTCGGCGATCGCATGGTCGTTGCCAATGCAACGGGTTGCTCCTCCATTTATGGCGGCAATCTTCCTTCCACGCCGTGGGCAGTCGATGAAAACGGCCACGGTCCTGCCTGGGCCAACAGCCTCTTCGAAGACAACGCCGAATTCGGTCTCGGTATGAGACTCGCCCTCGATCAGCAGATGGATCTCGCTAAGAACCTCCTTCGCAAGAACGCTGACAAGATCGGTGAAGACCTCGTCGATCGTCTCTGCAACGCTGAACAGAAGACCGATGCTGACTTCGATCGTACACGCGCTGACATCGCCGCCCTCAAGGCCAAGATCGCCGGCTGCGACTGCGAAGACAGCAAACGCCTCATGAACGTTGCCGATGCCCTCCTCAAGAAATCCCTCTGGATCATGGGCGGCGACGGCTGGGCTTATGATATCGGTTACGGCGGGTTGGATCACATCTTCTCACTCGGCCGCAACGTCAACATCCTCGTCCTCGACACCGAAGTTTACTCCAATACAGGCGGTCAGGCCTCCAAATCCACCAGCCGTGGCGCTATTGCCAAATTCGCGGCCGGCGGCAAACCTGGCGGCAAGAAAGACCTCGGCCAGTTCGCTATGGCTTACGGCAATGTCTATGTTGCCACCATCGCACTCGGCGCCGATCGCAACCAGGCCCTCAAAGCCCTCAAGGAAGCTGAAGAATATGAAGGCACGTCCCTCATCATCGCTTACAGCCCCTGCATCAACCACGGTATCGATATGAGCAAAGCTCAGGATCGCATCAAGACAGCAGTCGAATGCGGTTACTGGCCTCTCTATCGCTATATGCCGACCACCGACGCGGACGCCAATCCGTTCAAACTCGATTCGAAAGATCCGAAGGGAACCTTCGAAGATTTCGCAATGCAGGAATCACGCTTCAACCTTCTCAAACGCACCAAACCCGAGCTCGCCGACAAACTCTTCGCACTCGCTCAGAAAGACATCGAAGAACGTCTCGCCTATTATAAACAGCTCGCCAGCGTTACGCGTAAGGTGAATGCATAATCTCGCCTTGAGCCGCAATATTTTGCGGCTCTACGGCTCGCTTCAACGCCGCTATCCCTTTAGGGATACGCGGCGTTTTCTTTTTGGGGGCGCTCGCCTTGAGACGCAAAAATTTGCGTCTCTGTTATGTAGTGACCGTTGTCAAGCCACCAATCTTTTTTTGTATGCTATTTCATAAAGTTTTTATCAACAGCTCCTCCTTGAGAGCATACGGAATGAACGTTAGAACCAGATTCTCGACAATGACCACGCTGTTATTCGTGGATTGATTACCGCAGGCCAATGGTTCGTCGCGGAGCCCAGCAGTCTACAAGGCGTGGATCAATAAATTGCCACATAGAGACGACGCTGATGGCTCAAACCTTTCATTATCTAAAGTTCATTCCGAATGCTCTCATGATTTTGCTTAGTCTTTGATATTCGATTATAAGAATGTGCCGATTCAACAAGCAATCGCCGAATATGGGAATTTCCTGCTTTGGTTATGTTTAATCGTTGTTGTTTTTCTCCGCTTGAATTTTCACCAGGAACTATTCCAAGGTAAGACATAAATTGTTCTGCTTTGGCAAACCTCTTAAAATCACCAATTTCGCAAAGAATTGCCATCGCTGTGAGCATTTTGATGCCCGGGAAACAACATAATTTTTTTACATTATCTCGATATGGTTCTCGTTGAGAGAATTCTTCAATGCGTTTATCGAAACGTTCAATTCGCTCGATTAGATAACGATACGTAAACAAATATTCGTCAAGTATTTCCCGGATACACGCAGAAAGCTCAACCTTACTAAGCCAGTCCAAAAATCTTACAGTCCAGTTTTCACGACCACCTGTATAACGAATATTTTCTCGAAGACAGAGAGCTTTAATCTGCTGTTTTACCTTTTTTAGTTGCGTTTTATGGTCATCCCTCATTCGGATATATTCTTTAATTTCATTATCCTCAACGCCAGGAATCCAAATTGTCTCGCATGAATTATGAGCAAGGCACTTGGCAATTGCAACCGCATCCCGACTATCGGTCTTCACTCTTTTTTTACCTTGAGGAACAAGTATTGTGGTTGGGGCAACAATGACACAATTAATTCCTTTTTGTGACAAAAAACGCTGCAATGAATACCCAAGACAGCCAGCTTCATAACCACAAACCAGCTCAGCATTCATGTCATAGCCATTAACAGTATTATTCAAATGATTAAGAACGAGATTGAAGTTTGCTGAAATGGTATCACTCGACAACACAAACTCTTTTTTTCGTCCATTCGAATAAACCTCTTCGACAAGACTACAAAGCGAGATGCTTTCTTTATGAACATCCATTCCAACAAAAATTGTACTTGTTACTACTGAATTTGTGCTATTCTTCTTCATAGTGACCTCCTTGCAATGCGGTAAGCCCTGTTACCGCGGTTTGAACACTCAGGCTATACAGGTAAATCCACGATGGTTGCAACCTGAGGTCACTACATATTGTCTATTTGGGCAAATACGCCTTTGCCCGCCCGCTATGTGCTCGTTCCTGCGCGCATACGCGGGCGGCTTTATATTTTGGGTGAATATATCTTGATCCGAGCAGAATGAATTGGTGTATTTACTGAAATCTAACCAGATATAGTCCAGCCGAACTTTTTCACAGAAAGTTTTGAGTCGGCACGTATAGAACATTTTTAGATGATAATTGCTATTTTGCGCATTTCATTCGCTGTCGTATAAAATACAATGCAACACCCGCATATTCAGGCAATTGTCCATCTATTCGAGTAGTCCATTCATCATATAGTTTTTGTACTTTTTCCCGGGATGAATTTTCATTCAAACGAGCAAATTGTGTACGCAATCGATCAATTACAGCTTTGCGATTTGCTTTTAGTCGAGAAAAATTTAAATTAAGTATATTGTTTAATTCCTTATCAAGCTGTGCATTATTAGATTTAATCATTCCATCTGAGAGCGAATACTGGATTAAAGATTCAACATCTATATTGGCTGGATTGAAATGAAAATCCTTACTTCCTTTTTTTACATCACAATGCGTGTCTTCTATTTGCTTTGTCCCCTGAGTGGCTTCATTTCCTGTGCAACAGGCCAGAATGTTTTCATAGTTCAATGCTAAATTAGGGTGTGAATCCTGACTTAAACAATGCTCACGTCGTATCTTCCCTGGATGAATACGGCTCATACAATAAGCGCATAAATATCCTTGTTCCTCCAGCATTTGTTTAGCCAATTCTGAATTTACTTCGGACGTTATATTGCTAAAACACGCATCTTCCTGCGATCTGTATTTTTTCAAACAGAATGGTTCTGCTTTTTTATTAATGTTCAGCATAAATCACCCGTCAAGTTTTGAAAAATCAACCTGTTTTTCGCCATACATCGTGAGCAAGGCATTCAACCCAACAAGCAAAGGAACGCTTCCATGTGTTTCTTTGGCAAGTAGTACCATTTTATGACGAGCTTCATCGAAAGATTCATTTTCAATGAGATTTTCAATTTCATGTATAGAACAAATTAACGCATCTGGCATGATCTGGGTGTGCATGATTTCTTGAAGAACTTCAGAAATCGTTAAGCCGTAGATTTGGGATGGATGTTCTAGTTCTCCGTTTTGTCGAACAAACCAAACTGTTTCAACTTCTTTAATATCAGTCAATACAATCGGAGAATGCGTCGAAACTATAAATTGGCAATTTGGAAAGACTTCAAGAAGTTTAGGGAGAATTGTGCGCTGCCACCTAGGATGTAAATGAAGCTCAATCTCATCAATTAAAATGACTCCTTCACCTTCTAAGGGCGATTCAAGACCAGGGTTGGCAATTGCTAGTCTCATTGCAATATCGCCAACAAGTGCAAGCAGACATTTTTCCCCATCTGAAAGCTGCCCTACACCAACTGTTTGTCCATTTTTTTGAACACAAACCTTGAATGGCCTCTTCATGACATGGAGTTCAGAAAAGCCAGAGACAATGCTACTAATTGCTTCTTGAACAGCTTTATGTTGGCGTTGATGCCATAAACTCATTGAATCAACATATAGTGACTGTAAATTGGCAACATCGTTCTCACTCTCGCGAAAGCGTCCAATAAATGTTTTAAAATCGAGTGTACTTGATAGTGCTTTATCGTAAGCATCCAAGGGGGAAATTGCAGGACGATAGCCACGAAGACGTTCCGGAATGTCCAAAATTCCTCTATTCGTTGGATAGTAAGCGATCAACGGCAGACAACAATCCAGGTTCGTATCATCCGACTGAAGATCGTTGTAAAATGATTTAATAGCCTCTTCACCAGTTTTATCACCTTCAACTCCGGATTGATTCTCATAAAATGAAGATGATTCACCAGAATCTGAATATACATGATGCGCAAATAGATACCCGACTTGCCCATTTAAATGATGCTGAATTTGAATCCTTCCACGATATTCATTCTGCCCATATCGAATGTTTTCGTTACTCAGAAGTTCGAATTCTGTTCCAAAATAACGACATCGAGCCAACATAAGCGCAATAAAATCTAAAATAGTCGTTTTTCCCGTTCCGTTCTCGCCGATAAATACGTTCAATCTCGGGTGAAGTTTCAAATCCACTTCTTCAATAGCTCTAAAATTTTGGATATTTAATCGCTCGATACGCATCTTATGAACTCCATGTCATCAAAATTTTCCATCAACAGACAGAAAACTTATTACCCATTATCACTAATAAGAATTGGGGGCGACTTTTCGAGGGAGGCATTCCCTAAGAACACCATCATTTGCATCCACACAGCCGACACGCGGGCAGTTTGTATTTTTATGCGTGTAACAATGCTTTCGCGCAACGGATCGATGTTTTCATGCGTGAAACGATGAGTCCGCGCGGCGGATCGATGTTTTCATGCGTGTTTTGATGAGTCCGCGCGGCGGATCGATGATTTCTCGCATGTAACGATGGAGACGTGCAGACCGCACGTCTTTACATGCGTGTTTTGATGCATCCGCGCGGCGGATCGATGTTTTCATGCGTGCGACGACGGAGACGTGCGGACCGCACGTCTTTACACGCGTGATTTGATGCGTCCGCGCAACAGATCGATGATATCACGCGTGATTTTCCTTCCCCGACGGGGAAGGTGGCCGCAGGCCGGATGGGGGCAGAAGGGGTAGCGGCGTATTGGCTTTGCCAATAGCCGCGCAGGGGAAGGCTTTCCCCTCCCCAAAAACAAAATTAAACATTCCCTTCTTTGGCGGCTTCGTCCGTTGATTTAGATGCGCGTTTGACGCTGATTTCTGCAATGCACTGATTGATTTTTTTAATGGTATCTTCGACTTTGTCGTCATCATCGGCGAGCACTTCCAGAAGCGCGGCGTATTGATTCCAGGCTGCGGCGAGTGCCGAGCGGGCATCTTTGACGACGCCGTTTTGATAACTGGCGCGCTGGACGTTTTCATCCTGCTGGGCAGCCATGAACATGTCGTAACATTCGCGAAGGTGCGTCACGATATCGTCGATGTGCGCCGTTTTGAGCACTTCTGCATCGAGTTCGGCCAGCTGATTGAGCGCCTTGCGGATGAGGGCATATTCTTTTTCGTAAGCGAGTCGCGTGACATTGCCAATGGGATCGATGATTTCGGCGACTTTTGCGGCGGCATTGGCTCGGTTTGCGTCGAAATGCATTTTGCTCGCATTGAGCTGAGCCGAGAGAAGCGACCAGGCTTTGTCGCAATCGGCATCGTAATCTTTGAGCGAACGACGCCACTTTGTCGAGTCGTCCATGGCCTGCTCAAAAGCTGTCCATGCTGCACAAAAGGCCGCTTTGCGCTTGGTGTCGGCGAGTTCATGCGTTTCTTGATGAATGCGGACAAACAGCGTGCGAAAGGCATCATTCGTGAGGTTCGATAAATTCGCGGATGCAATAGAACTCATACATTTCTCCTTTTTGAGGTGTGTGGGTGAATTTGCACATCGATTGTGCCACGTTGAGTACTGAATTTACAAATGAATAGTGAGCTAGACAACCTATTCTTCGATAAATTCGTTGAATAGTGAACGATCCTGCTCCAGCTCAGCCTGAATGGCTTGATGCGTCAATAAATACCTGGCCTGTTTGCTCGGAATAACCTTGTAAAACATTCGATTCTGCATTTGGAACAAGTTCGTTGCATATTCGATTTTGGCTTGTGTGCTATTCTCTTCGAGAAGATTCTCCCCTTTAATCTCAACGATCCAAAAATCACCGTCTTTCATTTCTATGAGGAAATCGGGATAGTAGGTACGCAAGGCATAGGTTTCCGGGTCGATGTAATGCACATAGAATTCGGACTGTCCATGCGTGAGCATACCCGTAAACCAGATGTGTTTAATTTCATCATTTTTGAAGAGGTTTTCGTCAAAGAAGATGCGCTCAGGGTTCGAGTCAAAACCGTAGCCTGAGAGGTCGAAACTCTTTTTGTTGCCCGATTGATTGAATTGTGAATAACCCTTATCGTCTTCGGAAACGAAATGTTCATCATCAAACTGAAACTCAAAATACGGTCCACTATCGTCGCTGTTGGGTGGGTCTTTGACAATATACTTAGTGACTTCGACAGGGTCCCCCGGCACATATTCCACTTTGTAAAGTTGTGAGAATAGCTTCGGAATGACGAAATCATAGAGTATATCGTTGTTGTCATTCACCTTGGCGAGCAGTTGATCACCGTCCGTCGCTAATTTAAGCAATCGCTCAATCTGAATTGGAGAATAGCGAATGACGCTGTTTTCGCCATCGACAGCGTGCTGCGTCAGATAAAGCGAAAGTTCTGCGATCAGGCTGTAATGCGTAAAGGTTCTCTTTTGAGCCGTCTTGATTTCGCGGCGTTCTGCGCTGGCGTCCAGGTTGCTCAGCTTGTGCTCAGCGGTCGTCACCTTGTATTTGTCGGCATTGAAATCATTGTCGAAGATGGTAAACGCTTGAGGTTGCAGAGGCTGTGTTTCATAACGAGAAACCTGCTCGATGACTCTTACGGGGATGCGCTCTCGGATGTAGATGCGGCGAACTCTCTTCGGCGTCGAGCTCTTCTTTGTCAGGTCTTCAACCGTCATGCGGAAATTATCCTTGAGTTCCTGTTGCAGGACTTCGAGATTCTCGGTTGAGAGAAACACTTTGCCTAACTGCTGAGTATCTGTAATGGCTCGCAGACAGCGCATTGTCGCTTGAAGAACGAAAATCGTGCTTTTGGGTTTTCTAAAGAGCGCCACGCTGAACAGGGAGCGACAGTTCCAGCCTTCTTTGCCCTTGCCGACCAATAGAATGAACTGTTTACTGGATTCGGGTTTATCCAGAAGTCGGAACGCTTTTAAATCATCGGCTTTTGTGATTTTATCATCGCCGACGTTTATAAGAATGGTATCGAGCGCCAACCCCTCTTTGAGCAAAGCATTTTCTACAGCAGGGCGGAGCTCTTTTTGGAGTTCATCGATCGTCGATGCAAAGAGTGCCATCTTGGGCAGCATGCCTTCGTAGCGCCTAAACTCACCCGTTGTCGCATCTCGGTGCGCTTCGCAAAACTGATGAATGGCCTGCTCGATGAAGGCTTCGGAGTGATAATTCTCGAAGTCGATGACATCGACCTCTTTGAGATATTTATTTTCGATGGCCTGTTTAAGACCGTAGTTATAAACCACTTCGGGCATGAGTTGGTTGTCGACGTAAGGCGTACCCGTGAAGTTATAACAAGCGACGACTTGTGAATTTGCAGAACTTAGTTCTGCGGCGAGGTTGTCGATGGTTAGACGCAGACTGGTTTCTTTGCTGCGATCCATCATGTCGGACTTGAGTGTTTTGCCAAAAGCGTGATGCGCTTCGTCGACGTAGATGCCGAGTGATGGAAGACGCGTTAGTTTTGTGTAGCGCTGGTTCGCCATCAACTCGCCTTCGTTATCGAGCGCGTAGAGGTCTGCCAGCGGATTGTCTTTGAGCGATTCTGACCAGGAATCTTTGAACAACAGGCTGGATGCATCATCTGGCGTATGTTTTTTGCGAAGGATGATCTTCTGACTCGTCGAGATGATGATGTTGAAATTTGAACCGTCTGCCGTGCTTAAAGGAATGCCGTCATCTTCGAGAAAGTGATACTTGATGAGCCCGTTGAGCTTATTTTCGTAATCTTTACTAAAGACTTTAGACTTGTCGAACGTCTGAATTTCTTTGAGGGATTGCAGAACCGTCGTGTCAGGTGCCAAAACAAGGGCGTTGTGGCAATAAAGCGGATTGTCGGGGTATTTATCGGCAAGCAGGAACTCGTAGAAGATACAGAGCGCCATTAGGACGGTTTTGCCTGTGCCCATCGTGAGCGAAAAGATATAGTTCGCGTAGTCTTGCTGGAGCTTTTTGAGTTGTTTGATCGCCGGTTCTAATGCTTTTGAATCTGCGAATGGGAACAAGTCCCCCTGTTTATTGGATGAAATGCGCGTATCTTCCAACTTGAACTTACCCTTGTTTGCGCACCAGTTCTCGAAGAGATCGCCGAGTTTGGGGTTGTTGAGATACTCTTTGAGAAAGACATACATCTCGAAGGCTTCGTATTGCGGTGTTCGCAAATAACCGTGTGCGTTGGCCGGATTTGCCTGCGCAAGTATCTTTTTGGTCAGGTCTTTGTAGTCCTGGCGAATGATCTTTTTGTGATCGACGTAGAATTGACGCAGATAGTAGAAAAGGGGCAATTCGCTCGTGACTTCTGTTTTACGCATCGCCATTAGATTTTTCCTCCCTTCGAATCAAAAGTGCCTTCCCAGCTTTCGCTGATAAGATCGGTGATCTTGATGTGGATGCGGCTTGCATCTTTGGGCATGGCGTAACTGCCCATGACCATGGATTTGGCATCGGGAACGTCGGTGGTCTCGGGAGAGAACGTGACGCCGTCGTAGTGCCAGTCGATGAGAACGGAATCGACGAGCTCTTTCCAGTCTTCGACGTCTTCGTTGTCGAGGCTGAGCTTTTGAAGCAGGTTCATCGGATAGATCGCGGCGATATAGAGTTTACCGTCGCGAACAGAGATGGCGGCATCGGCGTCGCGTTTGAAGCGGAGGTCCTTCTTATCGCGGAGAATATCGACGATTTCGAGGTCGACTTTGAAGCCGAGTTCTGACATGCGGTTCTCGAACATGGCTTTGAGATTCGGATCGTGCCCCATGCAGACAAAGGTGACTTTTTCGACGGGCTTATTGAGGTTTTCCTGTTGGAGCTTTGACCAGGACTTGATGTCGATATTCGCGACAATTCGCTCGAACTCGCTGGCTGTCGCGATGCGGTTGATGCCGAGGATGGCGACCATGCGCCCGTCGAGTTCAGCGTCCCAAAGGCTGTTTTCGGGCATGGCTTGCATGCCGAGTGCTTCGATGATGAGGCGTTTGGCTTCGAGTTCATTGCGGAAAAAGTCGTAGTCGTTGACGTTGTAAACTTCGAAACCGGTGAAGGCCTCACTTACCCCCTCTGTCGCCGTTGGCGACATCTCCCCCTCTCTCTCCATGTTGGCGAGAGAAGGGGAGATGTTTTTGCGCAATGGCAACGTGCCATTGAGCTCTTTGGCGCAGTTGATAAGGCGTTTTGTCGTCGTCTGAATCGCGCCCATGTTGATGTCTGCCCCGAGAAATCGACGCCCTAACTTCATCGCAACCGCCTGCGTCGTGCCACTCCCCATGAAACAGTCAAAGACGAGGTCACCCGGATTGGAGGAGGCTTTGATTATACGTTCGAGTAAGGCTTCGGGCTTTTGGGTGGGGTAGTTAATATTTACTCGTTCTGAAGAGTTTGCAGACATTGGAGCAACTTCATTATCATCCCAACAAACATCATTCCACAAATCACTTACATAATTTCCTTTTTTTTCATCAAGATATCTTTTTACACGAGGTGTGCCGTTTTTTGTAAAGATAATCCTACCATTGTTCATACCTTCAGTAATTTTGTCTTGTGACCATATCCAGTGCTTTCCAGCAGGAGGTTCCAAAAGCTTTTCTCCAAAAAATTTAGGTTCACCTTGACCAGATTGTGTAAAATCAAATGATCCATATCTTCTTCCTGTATTCTCTTCAATTTGAGAATAGGTTGAAATATCTTTATCTGATTGAATATATTGTCCTTCAAACTTAATCCTTGGTGACTTTCCATAAAATAGAATTGTATCCTTTGAATTGGCATAATATTGACTCTGAGCCTTGGCGGAAGATAGCTTTTTCCAAACAATTTCGCTCGCAAAGTTTCCATATCCAAACACTTCGTCCATTATCATTCGCAAATAATGGCTACGATGCCAATCACAGTGCAAATAGATGCTTCCTGTGTCACTCAATAATTCGCGGCAGAGGACGAGGCGTTCATACATAAACTGGAGGTATTCGTCGTTGGTCCAAATATCGCCGTATTGCTTTTCTTCAAACGACGAGGTGTCGGATTCGGCTTTTTTACCGCGCAGAGATATTGTTTTTTTATAATCCGCTTTCGAGTCGAACGGAGGGTCGATGTAGATCAAATCGACTTCGCCACGAAATTCCTTGAGCAGATGGGACATGACCTGCAAGTTATCGCCCCAGTAGAGGCGGTTCATCCAACCCGATTCGGAGGGGGAACCGTAGGACTCTTTGAGTTGTGCGGGATAGTAGCTCGTGCCGGTGAAGGGGCGTTTGCCTGCCCAGCGTAGTTCGGGGTAACCTTTGATGGGTTCAAATTTGTCGAAGGGGAAGAGTTCCTGGTGCTTTTCGGTCATGATGAAAGCTCTCTGGTTAGGAACTTACATTTTGAGATGCAGAGCCCTGGGCGTTGCGGGCGCGGCGACTGAGCGCCCGCAGAGGGGGTAGCGGCGTATGGCGAAGCCATAGCCGCGCAGGGGGAGCCTTCCCCCACCAAACCTCTCTCTCTGATTTCAAAATAGAAGTTCGGTGGGACGATTATAGATTGTCGCAGAAAGGTTTGAGATCGCAGCTGCCGCAGAGCTGTGTGCAGCGCTTGGTGGGCGGCTGTCGGAAGTCTTTGGATTCGATGCGCTCGACGATGTTCGTCACTTCGTTGATCGTCTTGTGAATGGATTTGGCGTTGTAATCATACGAAATGAACGGTGATTCGGAGTCTGCGCCCGTGTAATAGAGGTGCATTCGGCTGACTTTGAGTCCGTAACGCTGCTCGACGAGGTAGGCGTAGATTTCAAGCTGGCGTCTGTAGCGTTTGAGCTTTTCGCGGCCGTCTTCGGTGTTGCGGTCGGGCTTTTTTTCGCTTTTGAAGTCGAGGAGTTCGACGGAATCGCCGTCGCCGCGAATGAGGTCGATGTTGCCTTCGAGTATGAATTTGGGCTCCTGGAGTGTGACGGGCACTTCGGCTTCGCGAATCTTGCTCCAGTCTTTTTGGGCGTATTCGACGTAGTTGCGAACGTGTTTGAGAATAACGCCGAGTGCGCCTTCTTTAAGGTAGAGGCCGGTGTGACGGCTGAGTTGACGGTAGTTCTCGTGGAGCCAGACATCCATGGCGTCGCGTGTCACGCGTTCGGGATGACCATCGAGTACTGCGCGGTGAACGTCTTCGATCGTCTGGTGGACGAGCGTACCGAACATGACGGCGTTCGTGCGCACGGGCGTGAATTCGAGTTCGCGAAAGAACTTATACTGAACGGGACAGTTCTCGTAGACGAGAATGTGACTCGTAAACGAGTAGGCGTGCTTGATTTGAGCGGGTGTGACGGCGTCAATGTGAAGGGCTTTGAGCTGTTCGGGGGTGAACAAAACCGATGCGTCAGCGACGTCGTTGTAGGCTTGAAGAAAGTATTTGGATGGAGAAAAACGTTCGCGGGGGGCGCGTTCGACACCATAGTTATCGATGCCGGTTAATACGAGTAAATTGCGGGCGCGACTGAAGGCGGTGTAGTAGCGACGCCAAAAATCGAAGTATTTGGTTCGTTCGATGGGTTCGTAAGGGGCACTTTGATGATATTGCTCTGCAATCGCCTGGGCGATGACATCCTTTTCTGTTTTGGGAACATCCGATAGGCTGGCAACGCAGGTGACGGGGAACTCAAGGCCTTTTGACTGGTGAATCGTCATAAAGCTGACGCAGCCGCTCGGCGTCACCATATCAAAGTCTTCAAATTCACTTAAACCGCCATCGTGAAGGAATTTCAGGTAGGTGTTGAAGAAGATGTTTACATCGCGTTCAAGGCGGTCTGGTTTTAAGACGATGATGTTGTAGATGTATTCGAATTTGGCGAGCAGGCGAATGAAAAGGGCAAGGTTGTATGTTGGTCGTAAATCTTGAACGCCGGAATGAAGGTCTACATTGACGAGGTCTCGGAAGAACGAGAACTGGATGAGATCGTAGAAGAGATTCGAGAACGTGTAGTTGGTATTGTCGCGGAGTTCTCCCAGTTCAAGGGCTTTGCGCGCCGCCCACTGTCGAAGAAGTCGATGTTTTTCGGGATTGTTGCGTAATTCCTGCGCGAAGTAGAGCAAACACTCTTTCGGATAAGATGGAACTTTTTGGTGCGATTTGGCGTCGTACCAATCTTTTAGCTCAAGGGCTTTGGGGAAAAGAAAGGCGAGTGCACCGATGATGAGGCGGATTTCTCGACGTTCAAAGAAGAGGTCGGCGCGCGGGGAAAAGACGGGAACACCGTGTTCTTCGAGGTATTGGGCCAAATGCGTGACGTTCGGATTTTTAACGGAACGTGCGAGAACAGCAATCTGATTGTAGTCGGTGATCTTGTTGTTTGATTTGAGGTCTTCAATGAAACGATGGAAGTTCTCAAACCAGGCACCGGCTGTTTGCCCCATGACTTTGACGACACCGGTATAAGGCGCCGTTTCGGGTGTCTGGGGGCCGGCATTCTCAATCATTTTTTCGTGACGATAGTAGCGGTCACCGTCTGTCCAACTTCCGGATTCGTCTTTCTCGTCCCAGGTGCGATCCATCCAACGGTTGTAAAAGTCGATAATGCCGTGATGGGAACGATAGTTCTTTGAGAGTTCGATTTTCTGGCAAGCTCCCTCGGCGAAGTTTTGTTGAAAACGCAGAATGTTTTCAACGGTTGCACCACGAAAACGATAGAGCGCCTGATCGTCATCGCCAACGACACAGATGCGGTTTTGGGGCGCCGCGAGTTTGAGAAGGATCTGCTCCTGTATACGGTTCGTATCCTGATACTCGTCGATCATGAGGTAGCGAATACGAGAGCGGAGTTCATTCAAAACCTCTTCATGTTCGATGAGTTTCCAAAAGTAGGTTTGAATGAGTGAGAAATCGAGTGCATTCTCTTCTTCGAGGATCGTTCGATAGACACTCGTGACTTCAGCCAGCACTTTGAGCGACGGAGCTTCACATTGTGCAAGCCTATCGAGAGCGAGGTTTTCTTCGGCGACCTTGTTGACGAGATTGCACAGTGTTTGAGCAGAAGACCAGAGATAGACTTCGTGGTCTTTCAACAAGCATTTAATGCCTTCGATTTCACCAAACCGCTTTTGATGCTGATAGATAAGATACTGCTGATCGAAGCTGTCGAGCGTACGATAGTTGCGTTTGAGCGGTGTAAACTGTCGGTACTCATCGAGCAGGCGCAGAAAAATTGAATGCAACGTGCCGATCAGCATATCGCTGATGTTTATCGTCACGCCGAGTTCTAGCGCTCGATTTGAGATACGTGTGACGAGCTCTTTGGCTGCCTTTTCGGTGAAGGTAGCGAGCAATATGTTTTCTGCGGGAACCTTTTCATTCACAATGAGGTGAATGGTTCGCTCAATGAGAGTCTTACTTTTACCTGATCCCGGCCCCGCTATGACGAGAAGCGGCACTTCTGTCGTTAAGACGACTTCTCGCTGTTGCTCGTTAAGATTTGAATTTTCTACAAAATATCGGGGGGGGTATGTGCTAAATTCATAAAATTATATTCACACTAGTGTAATATTTCTTAAAGAAACAAACTTGCGTCAATTCAGAGTGAACTAACGCAGCTAAATTGTCCCACGCGATGTCGATAACTGTCAAAATCTGAACCTACTCGAATGTGAGAAATGAATCGTCTTGAGAGAATCTATATGTTTTCACGTGTGTAATGATGCGTCTGCGCGGCGGATCGATGATTTCCCTCGTGCAACGATGCGTCTGCGCGGCGGATCGATGATTTCACACGTGCAACAATGCGTCCGTGCGGCGGATCGATGTTTTCACGCGTGAAATGATGCAGCCGTTCGGCGGATGGATGTTTTCACGCGTGTAATGATGCGTCCGCGCAACGGATCGATGATCTCTCGTGTGTGACGATGGAGATGTGCGGACCGCACGTCTTTTCCTTCCCCGTCGGGGAAGGTGGCCGTAGGCCGGATAGGGGCAGATGGCACGCTTCGAAAAACAGACCGGCCGTCACTATGCTCTCTTCGATTATTATGGCGCAAAAGACGCTGACCGCGTCGTCGTTCTGATGGGCTCCGCCATTGGTGCATGCCACGAAACCATCGATGCCCTCAATGCCAAGGGCGAAAAACTCGGTGCACTCGCCATTCATCTCTATCGTCCGTTCGATGCCAAGGGCATTCTCGCTGCCCTTCCGAAGACCGTCAAAGCCATTGCCGTTCTCGATTTCGAAGACAACGCCGAATTCGGTCTCGGTATGAGACTCGCGCTCGACCAGCAGATGGACCTCGCGAAAGCCCTCCTGCGCAAGAATGCCGATAAAATCGGTGCCGACCTCGTCGATCGCCTCTGCAACGGCGAACAGAAAACCGATGCCGACTTCGATCGCACCCGCGCTGACATCGCCGCTCTCAAGGCCAAGATCGCCGGCTGTGACTGCGAAGACAGCCTACGCCTCATGAACGTTGCCGATGCCCTCCCCAAAAAATCCCTCTGGATCATGGGCGGCGACGGCTGGGCTTATGATATCGGTTACGGCGGTCTCGATCACATCTTCTCACTCGGCCGCAACGTCAACAT
>JAZRWV010000425.1:0-5764 GCA_045599925.1 Myxococcota bacterium | reverse complement strand
TATTAATGCTGTGATTCCCATTACTTTTCTGAACATGGCGACCTCCTGTTTTTCCGTCACGCAAACATGCGCCCTCTATTCGTACCTGATGAAAAGATATAGGTCAATAATCCAGTGCTTTTCGATGCATATTTCCGTTACAGCTGTAACATATTTCCACTCACCACTGCACACCGTCCCAGAACGTCGACATATTGCCAAAACACTATTCCACGCTTAAACTCACTTGGACTTTTTTTGCGTTAACCGGGGAACTGTAATGGCGTCAGATATTGAAATTCGTTCGGGTCTCCTTGCGCCGGCCGGCGAAGGAGAAGAAACTGCTGAAATCTACAGAAGAGAGGCCAGGGCCATCTACGATCGCGACAAGGAAGGCGCTGCAGCTCTTCTCATAGACGCCGCATACGCCAATGATCGCGACGATAATCCCGTCGATTCCATCCTGCGCGATCTCAACCTCGCAATTGCCATCTGCCCTGACACGCCATGGGTTTACGCATCCGCACACAGACTTATGCTTAAACTCGGCCTCTGGAAAAACGCCCTCTCCCTGATTGAAACCGAGATTACGCTCTCCCTTCTTCCGGATGAAAAACTCGCCCTTTGTCTGACTGCTTCTGACTTATGCTGGATCGTTGGCAATGACGAAACTTCTGCACTCAAATACATTCAACGTGCTCTCGAAATCGATCCCAATTGCACTGGCGCACTCTACAACGGTCTTTGGCTCGGCGATACCGATACTCAGGAATCTTTCGCCGAATCACTCGCTAAAATTCTCGGTGCACCTGCTGAACGCGCTGTCCTTTACGGACTGGCTGGAAGTCTTTTAAGCGCCAAAGGAAATGAAGTTCAAGCTCTCGATTGCTATACACTCGCCGCTCAATCTGACCGAAACAATCCGTATGCTCTTCTCAGATATGCCATCCTCAATGAGCGATTTGGAAAACTTCCCGAAGCTGCACAGGCTTATGCTCAAATCGCACAAATCTTTGATGACCATGCACTCAAAGGAGAGTTCTTTAAACGAGCTGGTATCATCCAATTTTACTGCGGCGCACATGAACGCTCATGCTTCTTCTTTAATGAAGCTCTTAAACATATCGACGACAAGTTTACTGTCACATGGCTCGCAAGAGACGCTTTCAATCATTCAGGAAATGCACAACGCGTCGTTGAACTCGAAAAACAACTCATCGATTTATCGGATGATAATGAGACAAAAGCAGCTCATTTCCTCAATATCGCTGACGTCTGCATAAACGAACTCAATTCTCCGGAAATGGCAATCGATGCCTTGGAAAATGCAAGCCGCTCCGGCTATTCAGACATCGCAGATCCAAGACTTATTGCTATCTATGAAAGTCGCTCCGATTGGGAACACCTCTCAATCGTCCTCAACAGAATGACGAAAAGCGCCGTCTGGGATAAACCCTGTCTCGACTGGCTTCTCGGTGACGCACTCTGGAGATGCAACAGAACTAACGAAGCTATTGAGGTCTTTACCGGAATGAAATCATTCCTCGCAAGATTCAAACTCGACTGCGCTTACGAAAATACTAAAAATGACGAAGCTCATTCCAGAATGCTCGAAAGCTGGATCCAATCCACAAACGATATCGGAACACATGATGCCCTGCTCAGCCAGCTGCTCACCATTCTCACTGAAAGACTTCATGCACCTGAAATCGCAATTCAATACGTTCAGGAACTCAAACTGACTCAGGTTTCCCGCGATATTGCCTGGAAACGACTTCATCTCAACCTCGAACTTTCTCACTTCGCTGAAGTTGCCGATGGCCTCATTCAACTCGCATCTGAAACCACCGATCGCGATGAAGCTCTCATGTGGTTCATGGAAGCTGCACTTATCCATGATCGGGAAATGCACGATCCCGATGGCGCCGTCGATATCCTACTGTCCGTTCACGAAGCTGCACCAACATTCGTTCCTGCAGTTATTTATCTGCACCATATCGCAATGCGTGAACAAAAAGTCGATACTTTGCTCACTGCAAATCTCTGGCGAAGCGCTTTCTTGATGTCCGCATCATCAAAAGCTGACCTCGCGTGCGAAAATGCACTGCTTTGTCTCACCAAAAATGACAGGAATAATGCCGTTATCTGGTTTGAAAAAGCCAGAAAACTCGCACCTCTCAATACTTATTACCTCAAAAAGTATATCGATCTGCTCAAAGAATCCGGTTTATTTACAGAAGCCTCAACAATCATCAGAGAAGCTCTGGATGTCAAAAACAAACAACCGCAACAGGTTATTCAGACCGAACTGCTCGAATCTGAATTCGATACGGATGAAAATGATATCATTTCCGATAGCGAAACAGAGAATATCAACGCAGCACCTGCTCTTTCCAAAGAACAAACTGCCTTGAAAGAAATGATGCTCGATATGCAGTCATTCTGCTTAAAGCATCCTTCCGGTACTGATTTCGGGAAACAACAGTGTTTTGAACTTCACCCATCCGTCTCCACAGCCCTCGATTTCTTCCTCGAAAAAGCATCTTCAGAAAACATCTCTTCTATCGGCCCTATTCTTTCCGATATCCGCATCCATCTGACCGATATCTCAGAAGAAACCAAAGCCCTCATGGACTGGGCTGAAGCAGAACTCATCAGAATTCAATGCCCAAATGGTGCTGATTCCAAAACAGCATCCGCAATTCTCACTTTGATGCAAAGAAGTCTGTCTCTTCGATACGGAACCTGCCTCAGAGCTGATATCCTCCGCACTTTGCGCGAAATTTCTCTGGATGACGTTTCTTTGTGGCTCGAAAAATACGCTTCCGAAACACAAGACAAATGGATGGCAATGTCTCTCTGCAGAGAAGCAGCTCTTCATGCCATCTGGATTAATAAAGATTATGACCTCGCAAGACGCGTCCTCGCACAATCCCTCATCAAAGAAAATGCCGATCGAAGAACTTTGTGGACGCTCGAACAATTCTCAGCCATTTCAGAAGACTGGAAAGCTCTTGGTGTCTTCAGAGAACGACTGGCTCAATTCGAAAGCAATTCTTTAGCCAGACTTCAGGTACTCAAAAGTGCCCTCGCGCCTTACGTCGACGAAAATCTTACTGAACATGCAGTCAGAGTTGCACAGGAATGTCTCAAACTCAATGGCCATACATTCCCCGCACTCGTAACACTCGCACATGTCGCAGAAGATAACTCAGATTTTCACAGTCTGGCATGCATCGCCGACAGGCTTTCCGAAGCTTCTGCATTTTCCGAAAATAGAACGCAATACGGCCTGTGGGCTGCACAACTTTGGGCCAAATCACTCGCAAAACCCGACCACGCTATTGCCAGCTTAGGAAGACTGCTCGCTCAGGAACCCACTTGTCTTCCCGCTATTAACATGAGTGAACAACTTTATCTCCAGCTCGAAAAATACGATCAGCTCGGTCGCATTTATGCCAGAGCAATTGCGGCTCTTCCCGATGGCGAAACCCAATGCTCGTTATTGCGAAAACAAGCACAACTCCTCGCAAATCAACTCAACGACGCACCTTCGGCATGTCTCTCTCTATCCCGCATCATTGCTCAATTTCCGGCAGATATCGACGCACTTAACATGCTCACGGATTTGCTCATTCTCCAGGAACGATGGAGTGATGCGGTCGACATCATCGAACAACTCTCAAAAGTTGTTGAAGATCCGGAACAGAAAAAATCCACCAACATCAAACTCGCCGAAATTCTCATCCATCAACTTGAACAGCCTGAACGCGCAAAACGAATCCTCAAACGACACCTCGTTCAATTCGAACACGACATGCCTGCTCTTAAATTGCTCTACGATATCGCATGGACTGAACGAAACTGGAACGACGCCAAAGTCACTCTCGAAGAAATATGTCAGGATGAAGGTTCGGTTGAAGCTCGTCATGCCCGTATGGAATTTACAAAAGTCGCAAGAGAAGCCGGCTGGTCACACGATTTTAGAACTCTTTACGAACGACAGGCCATCGCTGCTGTCATCGGTTTCAGAAATGATTTCGATACCCTCGTCGAGGATTACCGAACTCACAATGAACTTAACCGCCTCATCGATGTGACAAAACGAGAACTCGGACAACTCGGAAATGTCGAACAAATTGCACAATACCGTGGTTGCATTGCGGCACTTCTTGTCGCCAACAGACAACATCGGGAAGCTCTCGTCTTTCTTTCAGAAATCATTCACGATGCTCAAAATACAGATTGGGCTTACCTCGCCAGAGCTCAAGCGCTCACCAGTGCAGGTCAACTCGAAAGTGCCGTCGGCGAATTTAGAAGGACCCTGGCGCGAAACATTCACCTCGACGACGCAATCCCGCCATTTCTCGAAGTCCTCAAACAAACGGGGGATACCATCACACTTGCTTCTGTCACTGCAATTCGTGAACTTAGAACCAATAAACCCCTCACCACACCTTGGACTCGATGCGTAAAAGGTGCACCTCGCGGTTATTTTGACGTCGATCACATGCCGCTTGCCCGCGCATTTGTCGACGCTCAACGCTATCTCAGAACCATGACGCCTTATGCATTCGAACTCTTCAACGACAACCTGCAAATGACACCACTCGACAGCTCTCACTGGGCTTTTGGGCGTTGCCACAGACTTTTCGGACAGAATTTCGAACTCAAACAGGCTTTCGTCGCTCGCGGACTTAAACACACACTCTGCCGCGTTAAACTTCAAACAGAACCGGCTCTCATCTTCGATGAATCCATTCTCGATGAAAATAACACCATCGATTTTGACTTTTGGGCCGCATACGCCATGCACCAAGCCATAACAGGCGGTTGTGTCATTGATGTCCTTACCGACACCAGTGTCGAAGCTCTATTCTCTGCTCTTTGCCAGGCTAAACCCGAAACCGCACTCGCTCAAAACATGAAAAAACAACTCTTTCATTCACTTCCTCGCGCTGAACGAAAGTTGTTCAAAGATGGCGTCCCATTCCTCGCACCGTCCTGGTCTGATTTCCGAAATGCACTGCAAACTCGCGCGGCATGCGTTGCTGCCGTTATTTCGGCTTCCCCGGCTTGCGCAATCCACGCAAGACCCAATGACGAAGCCCTCCAAATTTTCCTCGTCTCCGAAAGTTTCGTCCGCGCTGTAAAAACCTACTGGACTCAGGGACTCGCCATTACCGCATAAATACTCATTTTAAGCATTATTTATGATGTTCATCTTTCATGACATTATTAAAAAATAGGAATGTCATTAAGACTCAAGACATAATGCAACGTTCTTATCCAGACTTATTGAAAGACAGTTAATAAAATCCTCTTGAGTTTTCACTTCTATTTCCTGATTTCACGCATTCGTGGAGTGTTTATTATGAAAAACCTAAGACTCATCCTGACATTCACAATACTGTTCGCCACAATGGGATGCGAAGACTCATCCACTTTAACGGAGCCCCTCTCATGCGGAAATGGCACATGCGAATCCGATAAAGACGAAACCTGCTCAAACTGCGAGCAGGACTGCGGAAAATGTCAGACTCAGGAACAAGACTGCGGGAATGGCTCATGCGAACCCGATAAAGGCGAAACCTGCTCAAACTGCGAGCAGGATTGCGGAAAGTGTCAGACTCAGGAACAAGACTGCGGGAATGGCTCATGCGAACCCGATAAAGGCGAAACCTGCTCAAACTGCGAACAGGACTGCGGAAAATGTCAGACACAGGAGCAAGACTGCGGGAATGGCTCATGCGAACCCGATAAAGGCGAAACCTGCTCAAACTGC
>JAZRWV010000424.1:0-1918 GCA_045599925.1 Myxococcota bacterium | reverse complement strand
CTATTTTTAGTATTCTTTCTGTTTTTTCAGTCTTTGCATCCTCTTGTGAAACAGGGGCTTATAATGACCTTACTTGTGATGCTGATTACAAAACAGAATGTCTTTCTTCGACACAATACATGACTTGTGAATCGGGTAAACTAGTCGTTTTGGAGTGCAACGAGAATTCCGCCTGTCGAATGGGTGAATCTGGTGTTGGGGAATGTGTTTCATTGGTTCCGGAACCCGAATGTTCATCCGTCAAGCCCTGCCCCGATGCGAATAAAGAATGCAGTTCCGAAGGCAAATGCGTCGATAAACAGGCCGAACCCGAATGTTCCGCCGAGAAACCGTGCACAGATGCGAATAAAGAATGCAATTCCGAAGGTAAATGCGTCGATAAAAATAATACATGTGTGAATGTTGGAGATTGTGCAGACGGTTATATTTGTGACAATGGAACATGCATGCCGGGAACATCCTGCTCAAGAACGCATGCTTGTCCGGATAAAAAAGTCTGCCGCGATGGTGCTTGTATCGACGATACCATCAGCACTTGCAATTCAACAACACAGTGTGCGGATACCGATTTAACCTGTGTGGCCGGAAAATGTGTCAAATGCAGTTGTGAAGCTGATGAAACCTGCACTGTGAATGGTACTTGTGTCAAAACCAATGAATCAGTGACAAAGTCCATTAAAGTTGGTGATGAATGTACATATTCTCAAGACTTTAGCTTCTGCGAAGATAATCGTCTTTTCACCTGTACGAGTTCCAATAACAATCCATTTGTCGTTGGTGTGAGAGATTGTGGCGCAAATATTTGTACAAATTCGCCGAGTGATGGCGTGAATTGTTATGAACCTTGTAACAATGAAGGTGATTTCTTTGGTGAGTGTCTTGCGCTTTATAACAGCATGACTGGCTATGATGAATATGCGGCTTTTAAAACAGTTTGTATGAAAGATGATGCTGGCAATCTGTTTTATTCATTTGCGGATGAAAATCCGTATTGTGCCGGAACGTGTACCAATGGCGTATGTGATTATGTTCCAAAAGATTATGGCCAGACATGTTATGCATCCTCATATAAGGACAAATGTGATGGTGAATGGCTTCTTTTCTGTGAAGATGAGAATTCTCCTTATGCCGGAACTGTTTTGGGCGACAACTGTTCAAAAGCCTATTCATCAGACTATTACTGCGGTTATGATGAAAGAGGTGAAGCTCAGTGTGTTTCAAAATGTGACGAAGAGAATGCCGAAAGCAACCGATGTGTGACCTCTTCTGGTAAGGAATATAGCGATTCGATTCGCTGCCGGAAGACAAAAGAGGGCAAGCTTGCGTGGTTCATGACGTCTTATACAGCTTGTGACAATGGATGTGATGACGTTACCGGTAAATGTAAATAATAGTTGAGCCGTTGGTGTCAACGGCTTGATAATCCCTCTTTTTCGCCTGTGCGCCGTTGGCGCATGGACAATATCTCGTATGCTATTCAACTATCACCTGAGCGGTGGCTGCTGGCACATGGACAATACTCCGCTTTGACAGAATAATGAATGGGTGTTATTAAATAGTGGGATTTAATTCATAAGGAGGTATTGCAATGAATAAATTGTCTAAAAGTTGTAAATATGTTTTTGCTGTTATGGCAATTACTCTTGTGGGGTGCTCACTTCCTGACCCTGAGCGTATTAAATGCAGCGATATGGATCCGATAGCAGATACGCTTGTAGGCAATTTTAATCATGATTATTTTCATCCTGATGAAGTGAAGATAGCTGACCAGGAATTATATCATGACGGATTTTGTACAATTGAATACAGTGGGTGTTTTGAAGTTCCCGGAATGAGGGGCGCTTTTGCCTGCAGTCCGTGTCCGGAAAGTTGGCAGCTTCAGTGCTCAGTAGATAATTCTTGTATTGATGTTCGGTCT
>JAZRWV010000423.1:0-9778 GCA_045599925.1 Myxococcota bacterium | reverse complement strand
GTACGGGATTTCCAGCGAAAACCCGTATTTCTGTTTCTGGTATTCCGAAATATCCAGCAAATGCAGCATAAATGCTGAATAATCCCATGGCATGATGTTTTGGCATCCCAAGGATGAAGCCCGATCAACCGCACAGGTATGAATGTTGATTTTTATGCGCAGTGCATCGACATAAGTCGGTTCTCGGTGCGCAATCCCTGATTCTGCTTTCTGAATATCGTCATCAGAAATGTCGAGGCTTTCTCCATGGCTGCGAATGACTTCGATATCGCTTGCGCCTTCAAGGGCAAGGTATTGAATTGAATCTTCGGTATGGTCGAAAATCCATTCATTTGGCCAATTCGCGGACATTTCAAGGACAGCATCGATATGCGCACGTTCGCGCGTTCGATGGCGTCCAATGCGATAAAAATACTGACCGTGATTCAAATGGGCCGTTCCATTTGGCCATATCGCGCATGGATTTACATTGCATTCAAACAAATGGGCGTGTTTCTGGCCATTCATACGCCATAAAACAGCCATAACGCTGTCTGAATAATCAGGTTTATTGGCACTGAAATGACTTCGATGGCCATAAGGCTGCTTTCGGAACTGTTTTGCACTTTCGGTCTGACACCAGCCGTCACTGGTGTGACGAACCCCACGAATCGCAAGTAATTGTGCGGTATTGTCGAGTTCCGAAACAAAAGAATGTCGGCTGTAAAGGATATCTTCGCAGGCATCAAATAAGGCAGATTCGGTCAGACTATCGCTAAAAAGACAACGCTTTTCCAGATGATTGCCTGTCAGTTGAATGGCCAGCGTCGGAAAGGTTTTGATCAGGCAAAGACGGGTCTGTGCATCGACAAAACCTGTTCTTTCCAAACCATTGCAGCTCTGGAATTCGCACAATTTCTTTACGACATCGACTGGGGTATGTGCATTGAGCTCGCTTTCCAGACGGCATTTCCAGTCATGACAAAGCGACTGATGTTCATAGAAAAAACTGTGGTTTTCTGTCGATTTTAAGGTCATTCTTCAGTTCTGTGGAATATAGGAAAAATAAGGCTAAATCTTTATTTCCTGTATCTTTAAATCAAAGCTGGAGTCTGCGTTTTTTCCTCGCCAAAGCAGGACTCGTGTCGTGGGGGAAGTGCAGATGATGTTTTCGAGTTCAAGGGAGGAATAGCCGTCGGGCGGTATTTCATTGGTCGTATCAGCTTTGTTATTGTTGATATTAGCCCATTTAATTTTGCTTCCGGATTGCCATGCGACAGTCGGTTTTCCTGCTGAATCCACACAAATCCTCGCGCCTAGCGTTGATGTCGATGAATCCGGAATCGGGGCGATTGCATTTGCAATGGCGTCGTTTGAGTTGGATGGATATTTTTTAAGAACAACTCCGGCACTGTTCAAATAGGCTGAAATATAACCGCCATCCGGTGTTTTGGCTGTGGTTCCCCAGCCTGTTATATTGTTATTATCACATCGGAATGCAGGCGTGGCCGTTTGACCTTGAGTGTATTTGAAGGAACAGTATCGCCTTTTACTTTTATAATAGTCACTCGTACTCACGACGAATTGTGTGTCGGTAAGGGCTGTGAGCTGGATATAATATGGCGTAACAGCTGCACTATCTGAGACAAAATTTTCTACGCTTCCTACTGGTGAATCTGTTTTGTATTTTGGAAAAATATAAAAGCGATAACTATTAAGTGTGTGTGCTGATATCCATGATGATGCGGCTCTTCCATTGGATTGCATCGTCACTGATGGTGCTGGCAATCCATCTTTTGAATAAGACACTCTATTAGTGAACATTTCCGTGTTGTTACTGTCAAAAGTGTAAATATAAAGGACGTGGTTAGAGTCTTCTTTGTTTGTCCAGGTTATAGCATATTGCCCGCTGCCATTCATGCTGGCATGCATGCCGGTAAGTTGATTTGGCGTTTTAGAGTTCGAATAAATGGTGACAGGTTCTCCGGATTTGCAGCCGCCGGGAAGGTATTTTTGAGCATTAATCTGCAGTGGACTCCCTTTGTTAGCCCAGAAAACCATATACGAGCCATCCGAAGGATGAACCGCGATGGCTGCGGATGAAACCGTATCGTCGGTAACTTTGAGTGAGCCTGTGTCGATTTGGGCTGTATCTGTCCAGGTGAGGTATTCGCCGTTTTTTTGGCAGATCATGCAGGCATTGTCTTGAATCTGGCGGTCGCCTTCGGTTTGGCAGACGTTGTTTGGGGTTATGCATTGTCGAGTTGCGTTATCTGTTTTAACCCAATCAAAGCAGCCGTTGGTGTTTTTTTGGCATTCATAACCGAAATTATTGTCACATTTGGGTGGGTCTGTTTGATTGCACTGGTCTTTGCATTCGCTTGCGCAAGCCGCTTTAGCGGCTTCTGTTTCGGTTAACCAGCTGTAGCAGTTGTCTGAGATTTTGACGCATTCATAACCGATATTATTGTCGCATTTGGGGATGTCACCTTCTGCACAGGGATTTTGGCATTCGCTTGAGCAGGCCGTCTTAGCGGCATCTGATTCGGTTAACCAGCTGTAGCAGTCGTCTGATGTTTTGACGCATTCATAACCGATTTGATTTTCGCATTTGGGGATGTCACCTTCTGCGCAGGGATTTGGACAATTTGTTTTGCATTTTGAGGTGTATTCGGCTGGATCTGTTTTCCAGACGGGACAGTTAGATTCGTTTAAGACGCAGCGACGAGTGACTTGACTGGCATGGTCGCATTGAAGCGGGGCTCGAAGATCACAGGCGTCTGTGCATATTTTATGTTGGGAGCAGAGCTCCTCGAAATTATAATCGAAATACATCCAGTTCTGACAATCACCTGTTTTTATGCACTTAGAATAGGTGTTGGTTTGAAAATTACAGGATATTTGTTTGTTCAAATATTGTTCTTCACTGCAGGAACTGATACATCCAATACTTTGGTCTTTGGGACAAAGTTTATCCACTAAACTATCATCAGATTGAAAATTAAGGCATTTATCGGCATTCGGGATACAGATCAGGACTGACTTGTTATTATCTGTGCATTCAAATTTACCTTCTTCACATAAATGCTCGCAGGGAATCGCGAGTTCTCCGCAACCGGATAAGAATGAAGTCGATACGGCGACAAGAGAAAGAAGTAATGAAATAGAGAAATGTTTCATAATTGGTGAATTTGAATGAACAATTGAATGAAGTAAGCAATACAAAAAACTTGCTAAGTATCAGAGTATCACAGAAGGATGATATTCAGAAAAATAAAAAACAAAAAAGCCCGACGTATTGCGTAGGCAATAGTCGGGCTAGCGAAGTGTAGCGGCTGTCAAGCCGGAAACGGAGCCGGCGCGGGGCGTATTGCGAAGCAATAGCCGGCGCCCAAAAAGATTACAAACCACCAAAGAAGACGGAAACGCCGGCTTGCCACAATACTGTGCTAAATGAGTTTTCGGCTTCGTCGTAGGCATTTGAATAGATATTGAATTCAGGCTGGAACCAGATGCCGTCGGTCAGGCGAAGTGGCAGACCAATCATCAGGCCGACATAAAAGCCGGAATTCTTCCAGATATCCTCGCGATCGTCGGTTTTGGGGATGTAGATGCCGAGCAGTTTCGGGCCAAAAGAAAGGCCGACATAGGGATTGAAGTGGTATTCCATCAAGAGGGGCAACTGGAATTCGAGCACATGCGAACTTGGATCGTCTGTTCCGCTGGTGCGAACCCACTGATATCCGAGTTCGAAATCAAGAGCGAGGTCGAAATCACCGCGTAAAAATTGATACTTGGCACCTAACTGAGCACCCAGAAAATTGAGTTTGAGGCCGATATCGACATTTTCTGCAACACCATAACGAACGGAAGCTTCAAAATTGGGATCAGCCGAGGGTTTTGTATCTCCTTCACCACCTGTGCCTGTAGAGGCGATAGCCCAACGAATTTCACCTTCGGGGACGACACCGGCTGTCTGCATCGTGCTGACGCTTGCACAGCCTGTAAATAACAAGGTGGCTAAAATAACGAGAAACAGAGACAATGCCTGACTTTTTTTCATTACAAATTCCATAATGCTATGAGTCATTTGAGTATCCGTTCCGTGTTTTGCAGAACAGAATTGACCGGACATGCCGTAAGACATGCCCATTATCAACCGACATGTCGTTATAATTATTCCAGACAAAAAAGAAAAGTGTTGTTTTATTTTGAAAAAAAAGAAGTTTGAGGATTATGGGGAAATCTTAATCCTTTCCTGTTGAACGATGTATTCGATTTCCTGGATAATATCTTCCTTATTGGTATTTTCGTTGATGCGGGTGATGATTTTGTCGATGAGGGAATCGGCGGCAGGGCATGACTGGCTGACTGCGCAGTCGTGAAGGGATTCTGCGACCCCTGCGCAGGGGCAGAGGACGGAATTTGCGTATGTTGAGAGATCTGCCTGACCGTATGAGGACAGCAGTGCATAGAGTTCTTCATGGCCTGGATATGGGCAATGGGCGAGTGCTTTGGCACGAGCTTTAGCGCGAGTTTCTTTTGAAACAGGGGCTGGAGCATTCATTGCGGCATCGATGAGGGAAATCATGCGATCAAAGCTGCTGGCGCCGCTGATGGCTATGCCATTGACGTAGACGCTGGGAGTGCCTTCAACACCGGCTTTATTGGCATCCTGCATGTCTTCAACAATGGTGACGCCATATTGCTGGCCTTTGGCCGAATCGAATAATTCTTCCTGAGTCGTTCCGAGGGATTCGAGGGTATCGATAATCATTGTTGAATCGAGTGACTTTTGATTGTCAAAGAACTTGTCGTGAATTTCCCAGAATTTGCCTTTATCCTGGGCGTAAGCTGTTACGATTGCGGCCGGGCCGGCATAAGGATGAATGTTTGTCAGCGGCATTTGTTTGAAAACGATGGAAACAGCTTCGGGACGAGCCTCGTAAAGTTTGTGCATGGTTTTGGCAGCGCGGGCGCAGAATGGACATTGAAAATCGCTAAAAATGACGATTTCCAGCGGAGCTGTTTCTTCGCCCAGTCGAGGTCTGTTTTGGACGACAAATTCATTGGGCGAAGCCATATCAGAGGCCTCTTCTTTGACCATGCTCAGGATTCTGTTGGGATCGACATCACTCTTGAGGAAAAATGAGATATCCGAAGACAGAATATAAGCTTCGTGACAAGTTTTTCCGGCATCGAGAAGTTCTTCGAGGGTTTTGTAAGACTGAAGTTCATCTTCGAGGCATGGATTGCTGATATTGCTTGAGATGACGCGAAACGAATCGGTCTGGCTGGAACTTGGTGAATTAGGAATCAGTGATTGGCTTTGTGCTGCACAGTGTGTTGTCAGAAGTGATAGGGCCAGCACTGCAAAAAATGTATTTTTCATGGAAATGCGATGGTTTTGTTGAAATTAATGTTTGAATTCTAAGGAAACTCTGAGCAATTATTTTTGTGGGGCTTTGCCCCACCCACCACTTAAGAGCTAAGCCCTTAAGAGTCCGTAATATTTTAAGGTTCTATAAGCAATTTGTGGTGCCTAACCATCTTGCCTCGCCAGGGCCCCCCGGCTCTCTTCAGATTCTGCCTTAAAATATTGTTTTATTCAGAGGTTCCCTAAGGAAAACGGGGGGGGATGATTATTTTTCTGTCACAAGGCGTTTTCTTTCTGTGAAGGCAATTTTCCAAATCTGATCATTGGCATCTTTAAGCCATCGGTAGCTGATGATTGCGTCATCAACGATTTTATTGCCTGATTCGTCGACATAGCTTGCGATTTGTCGTGTATGAACTGTTGCTGATGTTCGATTGAGCTTGGCAAATTCAATCGAATGTATTTCGAGTTTCAGGCCCTTAAGAGCCATTGCACGCTGGGCATAATCGCGATCGAGTTCCAGATCGCGAACTCTTTCTGGAAGGAAGTCGCTTAAATAGCCTTCGATATCAAGTGTATTAGCGTGATTGAGGTGGCGTTGAATGGCTTCGCGAACCTGAGTTGCTTCTTCCGGGAATTTCTTTTCAACTTCTGCGGATTGTGCGGTCGATGTGGCTGATGCTTCGTAGACAATATGTTCATTGGTGTCTGGTTTGAGATCATCATCCAGATCGACGGCAAATGCCGGAACAGATATTGTCATGAAAAGAATTGAAATGAGCGTGCAGAAATGAAAACGATTGAACATCTATAGTCTCCTGGTCGCAAAATAAACCGAAAGAATTTTACGATGAAACCTAAGTGATATCAAGCCAATAAAGACTTTTAGGGTTAAACTGCATGACTATTTGACGAGGTCTCTGAGTTTTGAGCAAATGTCGTTGGCTTCCTGCCAGTTTGGAAATTTGGCTTCGTCAGCTTTGAATTCCGGCGTATGTGCAAATGACCTGCCGTCGATATGTCGAAGCCCATGTTTGATGTGGAGCATTTCGTGATAGAGCACAAATCGGACGGCGATTTCCGGAACTCTCTTATCATTGAGAAGTTTTGACATACAGATAATATCCCAATGAAAGTTGTATGTTCCGAGTGTTCTGTAATTGGTGCGGGTTGTCCAGGCCAGTATGGGTTTGGGAATGGCATTGTTGAAATATTCCGCATTGATTTCATCGAACAAGGCGGAAAGATCGTAGACATCGTGAGTTTTTAGAGGCGATATGTCGGCATAAATGGCCAGCAATTGCTGAGCTTCGACGCATTGAGGGTATTTTTCGGCAATTTTTCTGGAGGAGGAATGGTGATGAATAATGGCTTCAAAAAGCGCATTCCAAATTTTGGGTGGGGCTGTGAGATAGAAAAAATTGATGGAAATGCGTTTGACAGGGGCATCGGATGTGCCTTCGACACTCCATCTGTTTTTAGAAAAGTCGAATTCAAATTCGAAAGTTCGAGGATCGAGGCCGACATTTTGGGCTGCCTGTGCAGCATAAACAAAGGCGTGAACGAATAAATCGTAGTGATCGAGAGGCTGTTCAGATGTGGATTCAATAGCAGGGGCATCGGGAATCTGAACACCGGGATAAGATTCAGGCCAATGTGCAGGCACTGCAGCATTTTGGGGTGAAAGAGCACTTTCCGTTGGCATTTGAATGCCATTTGGGGTGAGTGAACCGGTTTCGACCAACCAGCAGCAGGCTTTATAAATTGCGCATGGGGGTGTTTTTTGGCGTGCCATGCGAATGGCTGCGGATTTTTCGAGCAGACGGGTATGATCCACGCGACGCC
Organism: Myxococcota bacterium; assembly: GCA_045599925.1. Lineage (GTDB taxonomy): Bacteria > Myxococcota_A > Bradymonadia > UBA4248 > UBA4248 > UBA4248. Next base: position 2,577 of record JAZRWV010000423.1, on the reverse strand, counting down.
ATAATTCTGCTCTTACCAGGGATCTTGGCGGCACACCCGCTGCTGCAGATCGCCAGAGTTCACGATTGATATCACGCCAGAGTCTGACGTATTCCACGGGCTGACGCATATTGATTATATGGCTTCTGGTGGGCGATGCATCCAGATAATCTGATCAAATGGAATCGGTGTGTGTTTGGGGATTGCCTGCTTGTTGGCTGAAGATTTTGTGCTGACCAAAGCTGGTGCTTCTTGTTCATGTGACTGATTCAAATCGAAGGCAATTTCAAATGCCTGAAGAAGGTCCACACATGATTCGAAACGTTGTTCTTTTGGGGCCAGAGTGCGCATAAAGAGCTGAGCAATTGGCATTAAAAATGAGTTTTCTGGTGGAAGTTCAACTTTGGTAATGGGGAGTGGAGTGCCGGTGATGAGAGCCAATGCCAGTTGTCCAACATAGTACACGTCATCCTGAAATGATGGAGCCTCATTAATATAGTCTAAACTTACGCCCAAAAGGCCAGATACTTTCACAAAGTAATTGTCACTGCCTGATCTAAAAATTCTGACATTTTTCTGTGAAATATGTGGAAAATTGATATTTTTTGAGTGGTGGGCTGCAATTGCCTGAAGGAGCTGGTGGATGATGTGCATATATGCAACGGGATCCTGAACATGATTTCTGACATGTTCATCAATCATTTCCCCCTTGAGAGCTTCATATGTAACGGCAATCGTTTTTAATTCGGGAAGTTCAATAACTTCAAGTAGATTAAGGCTATTTTGCTGATTAATAATTGAGCAGCGATCGATAACCTGCTGAACTTTGGCTTTATTTTGGCCGGCATTTATGAATTTGGGGTTTATGACGACAACAGTTACCAAACGGTCAACAGCAGGCTGAAATGCTTCATAGGCAATATTGGTTTCAGTTTCAAAAAGTACCGAAATCAGAATGAATTTGTTGACAATCAGTTTACCGAGCAAATTCAATGAGTCTTCGCCATGGTTATCCTGGACTGTATAGGCATTACCGCAGGACTGACACAATTCGCCGACTTTATTGAACTTTTGTGAACAGAATAAGCAAATTGCCATGAATGACTCCTCAATGCACATGAGATGAAATGGTGCAGGCAAAAACTAATTGAGATTCTATCACAAAACGAGAAAAAATAAGAACAATTCATGATGGGAAAACAAAAAAGCAAATTAATTTAAGTAAGATGGAGGAGAACGATGGAACATATGTTGGATAAAAACGAAAAAAGGCGCGAAAAATCGCGCCTTTTAACACAACCAAAGCTGTTGATTAGAGTTTAATGGTGTATTTAATGCCTGATGCGACACCATCTGGCCAGCGATGTTTCTCGATGACGGTGAGAATGCACTTTTCAGTAGCTGTACCGGCAAAGGAACCACCATTGGCTTTAACCCCTTTAGCCGTATTGTTGGTGAGGTTAAAGGAAACGCTGAGACTGCCACCTTTTCCGCATTTAGCGGCTTTGGAATTGGCTTCTTTAAGTGCTTTGAGAAGTTCACCTTTATCAGGTGCTTTGGTTTTGGGTGCTGCTGGTGCAGACGGGGCTGAACTTCCGCTACTGGGTTTGGAAGAAGGCTTGCTGCCTGTGGGTTTGGAATCAGTCGGGGCAGGTCCATTCGCGAGAAGAGCTTCTTTCTGTTGTTGAAGTTTTTCCATTGCCTTCTGAATCTCAGCCTGACTTGCTTCACGATTTTGGAGGTCACTTTCAAGGCTTTTCTTTTGCTCTTCAAGTTTATCCAATTGATCCTGCAGTTCCTGAGCTTTCTTTTGAGCCATGGCTTGCTGTTCTTCATTCTCTTTTGCCTGGGCAATAGCTTTTTCTTCGAACGAGCTGTACATGAAGTATCCGCCGACGGCTATGCCTGCAAAGACAAGAGCTAAAATACCGACAACAATCCAAATGCGACGTTTATTCTTTTTCGTGACGACCTGATTAAAGACGACGCTTTTCATTACTGGAGCGTCCATCTCCTCGTCATTATCACCAGTACCACTGCCGGAATTGCTCATTTTGGCCAGTGTGTTAAGATCGATAAGACCTGAAGCATCACCTGAACTACCAAAACCACTGCCTGCCGGATTGGCACTTGAATCTTTATCAAGGGATGTCAGACTGTCGAGTGAAAACAATACCGAGTTTTCATTTCTCGCACCATAAAGGCCCTCGCCATTGCCATCCTGATCTCTATAATCCATTCGTTCCTCCGCACACCCGAGTCTTTTGTGAAATTCTTTATTTCGCTAGTTTTGAGGATTTTGTCCCCAAATACAGACTAGCCTGTTTACACCACTTAAAATAAATTGTCACGAAGTTATTGGGAAAAGTCTTGTTTACACTTCATCATTGAGAAGCTTTTTGACAAGCATTGGAAATCTTTTGGCCCAGCATACTTCCGAATGAAAGCCTCCTTCATCGACATAAAAATAAACTTCATTCTCGGTGTAACCCAGGGTCAGGAGATGGTGGTAAAAATCTCCGACAATGGACGCATAATCCATGTAAATTCCCTGAACAGTGATGTGCTCTACTGAGCCCATATCGATGTAGATTTTAG
>JAZRWV010000422.1:0-6430 GCA_045599925.1 Myxococcota bacterium | reverse complement strand
CGTTTCAACTCCTTCAGTTCGAAAATTTCTTTACTTCCTGTGAGGGCATATGTTTGGAAGAAGCAAAATCGGTGATATCCTCATTTCTCATGGACTGATTTCTCGCGATAAACTCAATGAATGCCTCGAAGCTCAGAAACTCGAACCTCAGAAAAAAATTGGTGAGTTCCTTTTAGAAGCTAAACTCGTCAAGGAAATCGATATCGTACGCGCGCTCGGGATTCAGTTCGGTATCGAGGTTTGGGAAAAATTCGATCTCGATGAAGTCGAACTCTCTCTCTCAAAAGATTACAATTACACCATCGCCATGAAAAATCTGATCATGCCGTTTCAGAGGCGAGGCGATTTCGTGCTGACTGCAATCACTGATCCGCTCAATATCGATGGCATTGACTTCATACGCGCTCTAACCGGATGCGAACCCGTTCTTATCCTCGCGCCGCAGGCTGTGGTAAAGGGACTTATTACCGGTATCTTCGATAAACGCGGTGACTTGACCAATATGGTCGATGACCTCGACACTCAGAAGCCTGCAGAAGAAGAAGAAGTCGAGAAAATTGAGGATATTCTCAACCAGGCTGCCAGCGATGATGAAGGTCCTATCATTCAGCTCATGAATATGGTCTTTCAGCAGGCCATGCGAGAACATGCTTCCGATATTCATATCGAAGCATCTGAAGAAAATGTCATCTTCAGATTCCGCGTTGACGGCGTTCTTAAAGAAGTTGCTCGCGCGCCCAAACGTTTTCACAGTGCCATTATTGTTCGCGTTAAGATTATGTCTAACCTGAACATCGCCGAAAAACGTGTGCCTCAGGACGGTCGTATTCGTTTCAAAATCGGTGGTCGAGACATCGACGTCCGTGTTGCTACTGCGCCTGCTGTCCATGGCGAACGCGTCACGATGCGTCTTCTCGACCAGCAGGCTATTTTGCGCGATCTCAAAGACCTGGGCTTTAATGAACGGCATTATCACATCATTACTCATGCCATTTCTCAGCCTCATGGTATCGTACTCGTTACCGGTCCTACCGGCTCCGGTAAATCCACAACCCTTTATGCGTGTCTGAATCGAATTAATACACCCGATAAAAACATCCTGACTGTCGAAGATCCTGTCGAATATCAGCTCGCAGGGATCAGTCAGATGCCTGTTAATGCCAAAATTGGGCTCACATTCGCCAGCGGCCTCCGAAGTTACCTTCGTCATGACCCCGACGTTATCATGGTCGGTGAAATCCGTGACCAGGAAACCGCTGAAATCGCCATTCAGGCTGCTCTCACCGGTCACCTGGTCTTCTCAACGCTCCATACTAACGACGCTGCCGGTGCTTTTACCCGACTTATCGATATGGGCGTCGAACCATTCCTCGTCAGTTCCTCGCTTGAACTTTCCATGGCTCAGCGTCTTATTCGCTGTCTTTGTCCATTCTGTAAAACACCTTATGAGCCTTCTTTGGAAGAACTTCGTGAAATCGGTATTACACCGGAACAGGTCAGAAATGCTGGCGGAAAGTTATATAAGCCATGTGGCTGTAAGGAATGCAATAATTCCGGTTACAAAGGCCGTACGGCTATCTATGAAATGATGGTCATTACAGACCCGATTCGTCGCCTTGTCATGCAGCGAGCTGATGCTTCGACGATTAAAAACGAAGCTGTCAGAACCAATGGCATGACAAACCTTCGCGAAGACGGCATTGCAAAAGTTCTTTGTGGTCAGTCCAGTATTCCGGAAGTTTTGCGCGTTACGCAGGATTCTGCGGATTGATAAATTCATCATTTGCGTGCATAAAGACTTTTCTGGCAATATGTTGCCAGCTGTTTGCGTTTAACCTATTGGGATTTTAACTTTTCACGCCTGATTTCAGGTTTTCACTGAACTATTTCGGATTTTTTTCATGCCGCTTTACGAATATAAAGGTCTTAATAAATCCGGTAAACCCGTTAAAGGTACCAAAGAAGCACCCACCAAAGCAGCGCTTCGCGATGCTTTGCTCAAGACTGGTGTATATCTGAGCGAGTGTTCTGAAAAAACAGGCATTAAATCCGCCGAATCTTCAAAATCCATTACTGAAGTTAAAATTGGTGGAAAAGTCACGAAACAGGATATCAAAGATTTTACAAGCTCATTTTGCACGCTTCAAAAAGCTTCGATTCCGCTCGTCGAATGTTTGAATGCTCTTTCGGAACAGGCCGAAAAGGAAGCTCTTAAAGCCGCCTTAACCGACATTAAAGCCAAAGTCAGTGAAGGCTCCAGCCTCGCGGCTGCGATGGCCGATTATCCGAAAATGTTTGATAATCTCTACATCAGCATGATTCGTGCTGGTGAGTCATCGGGCAGTCTTGATATCGTTCTTGAACGTCTTACCGGATTTCTTGAAAGCCAGTTGCGACTGAAATCAAGAGTGACCGGTGCTATGGTGTATCCTCTCATCATGATCGTCATCGGCGTTCTGCTCCTCATCGTCCTCCTCGTTTTCGTCATTCCTCGCGTCACAAAACTTTTTGAACAGCAGCGAAAAGAACTTCCCGGCATTACCAAATTCCTGCTTTTCATGACGGATGCTGTCAACAATTATTGGTGGCTGATCATCATGATCATTGCGGCCATTGTGTTTGCTTTCAAAAAGTGGGTTTCTACGCCAAATGGCAGAAAAAAATGGGATACAATTACGCTTAAACTCCCGCTGTTTGGCGGCATTCTTCGAATGGTTGCGATTTCCCGTTTTGCCAAAACGCTTTCGACACTCCTCGCCAGTGGTGTTCCCTTGCTGAAAGCATTGGATATCGTCAAGGCGGTTATGGGGAATGTCGTCCTTTCGAAAGTCGTGGAAGATGCGCATGACAGCATTAAAGAAGGCGAGACACTTGCGGTGCCTCTTAAACGTTCGGGTGAGTTTCCGCCGCTGATGATTCACATGATTAGTGTCGGTGAAAAAGCTGGGCGTCTCGAAGATATGCTCAGTTCTGTTGCTGATAATTACGAAGAGCAGGTTGGTGTCAAAGTCGATGCATTGACGACGATGCTTGAACCGCTGATGATTGTCGTTATGGGCGGTACCATTGGTTTCGTCGTTTTCGCGATTATGCTTCCGATTATGCAGCTCAGTGACGGGTTTGGTTGATTCCAAAATAGGCGCGGACGTATCGCAGATAGGCCGCGCGGCATTGCGTATGGACTGAAAGGACATAGCAATGCCCCCTCAATAAAAAGCTTTCATTCATTATAACAAGCGTTTATGCGCATTTTTTGGAGATTTATATGTTCAGAAACATTCAGAAAGCACTTGCAGGCCTCAAGAATAATCCGGCCGCTCGCAAAGGTATGACCCTTATCGAAATCATGATTGTCGTGACCCTGATGGTTGCAATCATGGGGCTCATCGGCTGGAACGTCATCGGACAGGCCGATAAAGCTAACGACGGACTCGCCGAAACGCAACTCAAATCCCTCAAGGGAAATTGCGAAGCTTATCGTCTTTATTATAAAAAGTTCCCCGAAAAACTTGAGGATCTTGTCAATACACCCGACAACCGCGCAATTATTGAAGAAGTTCCCGATGATCCCTGGGGAAATCCGTATAATTTCGAAAAAACCGGCAATAAGATTAAAATGTATTCATCAGGTTCGGATGGCCTCCCCAACACTGAAGATGATATCGTCGTGAATGTCGGTTAATATTTGGTTCGCGCCAGGCTTCGCTCTGACGCGGCTCGTCTATATATCGCGGCAAATCACCCCGTTGGTGCGCTTTGCTGCGATATATACAACTCGCAGTCGCCGCTATTGCTTCGCAATACGCGGCTTTTTATTTATATAATTATTTATATAAATAATAGCTGGTGTATGTTGTGTCGTTGACATTCATTTCTTCGCCAGATTATAGCTTGCATCGATGAGCTCTGTGATACGTGAATGGGGAACTGTTCCATCCAGAATCACGGAAAACCAGGATTTTTTATTCATATGAAATCCCGGAAAAATGGATTTGAAATCAATAATACTTGCGGCATCTTCTGGCTTCATGTGCAGATTCATGGCTTCTATTATTTCATCTGAATCTGAGAATGTATCAACTTTTTTGCGGGCAACATGCATAAAACATGCATACCATTTTGTGGTATCGGTTCGACGCACGGCTGCAGCATCCGGCGTTTTCCATAGATATTCGAGAATATTGCCATATTTATCCAAAAGATAGGTTTTGATAAATATGGCATCATCGCTCGTAAAACTGTCTAAAATGAAGCATTTATCACGGATTTCGTTCAATATTTGCTGATATTCACGTCGTATGGCAGTGATAAAACTTCCATTTTCATCTTTGACGCGGTGCAGAGTGTATTCTTCACCAAAAGATAAATCGATGATTTTGGTGTCTACAATGCCATTGCTGATTGCAATTTCGAGAGACATTTCTGTGGCGATAGGGGCTTGATAGAAATAGACGCCATTTTTTTCGATAAAGCCGAATGATTTCAGCAATGTTGGTGCTGGTGTATAGCTGTTAAAGAATGGTTCTTTCATGGATTTGGATTGTATTAGGAAGGCGCGTATGCCCGAAAGGTCAAAGCGCCGTCCCAAAAAAGAAAAATCAATCAGCCCATTTACCGGAGATTTTTTCGCCACATTTGTCGCAGCAACCGGCTTTTAACCCCATCATTTCTGTGTAATAACCGAATCTTTTGACGAGCAGATTGCCGCATTTTGGGCATTCTGTATTCGATGCGATGGGAACATTGCCGAGATAGACGTAATGCAGACCTGCATCGACGGCCAATTTGTGCGCCAGAATGAGTGTTTGTTCGGGCGTGCACTCGATGTTCATTGCCTTGTGAGCTGGATGAAATGCGCTTAAATGCACTGGAACATCGGGGCCAAGATGCTGATAAATCCAGGCAAATTCTGTCTCCAGCTGTTTTGTATCATCGTTAATTGTGGGAATGACAAGTGTTGTGATTTCGAGCCAGAAACCGGGCAGATTGTGGAGATATTCGAGCGTGTCGAGTACCGGGGCAAGGGTTCCATTTGCCCAGCTTTTGTAGAAATCCTCAGAGAATCCCTTGAGATCGACGTTGGCACCATCGATATTTTCAAAAAGCCAATTTCTCGTATCAGGCGTCACATAACCCGCTGTGACCATTACATTTTTCAACCCGGCAGCTTTGACTGTTTGCGCAGTTTCTGCAACAAATTCGCCCCAGACAATCGGTTCATTATAAGTGTATGCGACGACCGGACAATTGTGATTTACGGCTTCAGAAACGATGCGTTTAGGAGAAAGTTTAAATCCGCCTTGTGCGTGAGCTCTTGAAATCGATGCATTCTGACAGCCACGGCACATTAGATTGCATCCAAAAGATCCCAGTGAGAGTGCAGCACAGCCGGGATAAAAATGGTGCATTGGCTTTTTCTCAATTGGATCGACATGGATCGCAGACAATAAGCCGTGATCAACCGGGACTACACAGCCGTTTCTGGCTTCGCGAACTCCACAGGCTCCCAGTTGTTTTTCTTCCAGTGAACATGAACGCGGACAAATCGGACATAAAGTTGGCATATGTTTATAATCCTAAGGAATCTCTGATCAATTAGTTTTGTGGGGCTTTGCCCCTGTTCTCAGTTCGCAATATGAAATGAATTTCGTTTCCCGAGCTTGTCGGCTCTCCAACTCATTCCGGCACATTTGCTCACTGGGCTCTGCGGTTTTCGCCATTCACAGGATGGCGAAAATCCTCGGCCCCCCACTTAAGGGCTAAGCCCTTAAGAATCCGTAATATTTTAAGGTTCTATAAGCAATTTGCGGTGCCTAACCATCTTGCCTCGCCAGGGCCCCCCCGGCTCTCTTCAGATTCTGCCTTAAAATATTGTTTTATTCAGAGGTTCCTAAAGAAGTCTTTAATTTCTTCTTCGCTCAAACCGCGTTGACGCAGTTTTATTGTGGTTCGCCTTCGCTCTTCCTTCAGTTTCTCATCGGATAGTCTTCGCTCTTCCTTCAGTTTCTCATCAGAGCGTTTTCGTTCTTCTTCTCGACCTTCTTCTCGAGCAGAGGCTAGTTCGCTGGCTTCATCATGCAGGCGCTTTTCGCGCATTCGAGCACATTCCTTGAGCTTTTCATCATCGCTGAGTTCTCGAAGAATCAACGTGGCTTTATGGATGATTTGGTCGTCCTCGAACATTTTTAGGTCCTCGTCGGTTTTCACATTTAAGAAAGCAAGCCACATTTTCATAGTCTGATTCAGCGAGTCTTGCTGTTTGGCGGATATCGATATGTCACATGATTCCGGTCCATTATTTTTTGTGATTTTACCAACTTTTTTGAGTTCAAAAAAGTGCATGAGCATCTTATCCGAAAAAACTTCATCGGTCGCCTTGATCACAGGGACGATTTCGGCATGTGGGGATTCGCGATCTTCAAACAAATTG
>JAZRWV010000421.1:0-4944 GCA_045599925.1 Myxococcota bacterium | reverse complement strand
GTATCTGCCTTTTGTATCGGCATCTTCGACTTCGGTGGTATCACTGACTGAAGGGCATTGTTCAAGCAGAGCTTTGTATTCTGCCGGAATATTGGGATCGACGATTTTTAATGTGACAGGATTTTTGCATGTGCCGCCCTGCCATGCGAGTCGGTTGAGGATATCGCCTGCATACTCGTCGAGGTCTTCAGTGGAAAGTTTATATGCTTCAGACTCATTGAGGTCGCAAAAGTTGATATCTTTTTCGCAAAACTGGCAGGTTGAGTCCCCATATTCGCACAACTTGCCGTTTGGTTTAAGTTTAGGCTGTTTTCTTGGGTTGACGTCGAGGATGGAGTATCCGACGACGTAGGTTTTGATATTATTTTGGAAGAGGCGTTTGACATCTTCCCAGACGCGAGCGCCCTGACCTTTTTCGTTGGTGTCAATGACGCCGTATCGTTCCGAAGGGGCGCCATCGGTGATGAGGATGACAGCTTTGTCGCGGCAGTCGTATTTGGTATCTTCGTAGAATTTAATATTGCCGTCTGCGTCGTTATATTTCTGATATTTAACGTTATCTGGATAGGTTTCGTTTGCGGGTTTGCTAGTGTTTCGAGTGAAGATGTAATAGAGATCGGCGAGAGCGGGGCCGATGGGGGTACCACCGCCGGCCCAGTAACCTCGGACGGAAGTGGCAACTGCGTTGTTTCTGTTAATGATAGAGGTCGCGTCATCCTGGGCAGCAGGGTACATAAGTGGAGCCTGAGAAAGCGGATTGTCGTTGCTGATACCGAAGTTTCCCTTTCCGTTGCTTGCTTTCTTTTTATATTTATCAGGGACAGAATTGGTGCCTTCGAAGCCGTAAATGAAATTGGTTTTACCGGTGTAATCGAATCCGGAAAAGCCGAATTTGACATCAGATTTATAAGCCTGAATGACGCCGTCGTTGTTGTAGGCGTTGTCATGACCTTTTAAATCTGATTCGTTGCCATCGAAAAAGCTTTCTTCATATTTGGAAACGCAATAGTGGTAGGTCGAAAGGATGCACTGATTAGGTTTTTCAGTGCCACGGGACGGGGTCAGTGGGATTGGATTGCCGTCTGAACCAACCGCAATGCCGAAGTTCTTACCGTCTGTGTAGGCGGAATCAGCTTCAAAAGCATTGGCAGACGGGGCGTAACGAGCGTAATCATAATGACAAGAGCCTCCTTCGCAGGTATAATAGGCGCGAATAGGCTGTTGCTCATTGGATGTGACGAGTTGGTTGAGACCGTCATTCTGTCTTCTTGGTGCACCGGCGATTTCAGCGATGGCTTTTGTGAGGCGTGTATGTGTGCAGCCCCTTCGAACGCCAGTACAGCTTTTGAGTTTCATTTCGTGGCACGGATCTTTGATGGTGTTTTTGGCATCTGAATCAGTGTATGCGATTGTGCAGTCACCATTGACGTAGGCATAAGATCTGCCACCGACGACGTAAGCATCGTCGGTGCAATGATCTGTTATATAGTGTTGACAGAAGTACTCAGCATTTCCGACTGGTTTTCCTTCACCATCTTCGTAGCAGTAGTCCATGCTGCCGGAAGTATCGAAGAGGATCATGACGATAGGGGGCAGACCTTCGGTGCCGCCCTCTTGGGCATATGTTTTTTGCGCGTTCGTGCTCAGTCCGGCTGTGAATGCAGAAATTGCTAAGGCAGTGATCAGAAAACGCTTATTCATCATGGTATCCTCCCCGTGTGGTTGGACTTATTTGCATTGTAAAAAGCTGCAAAATTGAAATTTATGGGTGCCGTATCAATACAATACACCAATTATAGTATATCATGAATGTTGTGAATTGCCGAATAAAAAACAAATATTTTGTTTGCAGATATTTGAAAAAGCCTGTGGACGCGGTGTCGTTTGCGTGGGGATACGAGAAGCAAAGACGGTGAGTTGCAAGTGGCAGTGAATTGTTATTTTGTAGGAGCGAACATCACCAAAAGTGGCGAGCGTATGCATGGCGAGCTCGCCACAAAGCGCGTATTTTGCGGAGCAAAATAGCGCGCAGTCTGCGCGTATTCGATGAATAGCGCAGGCTAAAAAAACGAGACAAATATGTGTGGATTAAGCGGGAATAAAAGAGAGCTTTGTGATAAAAGGAAAAATTTCTGGGGGGGAGTTAGGTTAACCTAAGCGTCTTTGGGAGAGAATTTATGCCGGGATATCTGATTAAAACGGCAAATTTTGTGGCTGAAATATTGAGTGATGATGAACTGATTCATCTTGCGGAAGTTGAAACCATTCAAAAAGACACGCAGATATGTGTGCAGCCAGGAAAGACCTGGGTTGAAGCGAAAAAACTTCCAATATTGCGCAAGATATGGGGACTTGAAGCAGGTCCCAGTGTTCCGCCGCCGATAAAAATGGCGGGTGTGGCGTCATCGTCTCCCATAAAGACGAAACTACCACCGAGCCTGAAGACAGAAATTGCGGCGAATCCCCTGTTTGATGTCATGAATGCCATGGCTGATGTGACAGAACCGGAAAGTGAAGTAGTATCGGCGGAATCGATTGGTGCGAGAATCGTTTCGGATGAAGAGAGTGGAGCAGAAGATGTAGTTCCCGAATCGTCTGATTGTCAGCAGGTTGACTCGGAAGTTCTGCTTCCTATTAACGACGAAGAAGACGAACTGATGGATCTTTGTGCTGTTTCGCGTGCATCAGAGAGTTCATTGTCATTTGAGTTTAATAAGATACAGGAACTGTCAAATGTTTCCCATACCTGGGAGCTGTCGGATGGGACATCGACCAAAGACATGCCATCTATGAGCATTGATCGTGGTGCCCATGAAGCGAGCATGCAGGATTTGGATGTTCTTTCGGGAATAGAGCTGGAAGCCGTTGGCGAGCAGACGGAAGCGATCGTCAGGCCGCAGATTCGTCAGGAAATGGATGAAAGCAGTTCTGTTGATAGTGCAGTGGAGGCAGAAGCCGGGGGGAATGATTTTCAGCCGGAAGAAAGCGTCAAAATAGATTCCAAACCGTCGGAAGAAAGCAAGCACAGTCTGTCAGAGAATGAATATGTTGAGGCTTTGCCGAACGAAGTCACTTATGTGATTGATACGCGGGAATCCGAAACCGGTACCCGCTGGGATTCGAATGAATCGAGCAGGCCAGGTCGAAATAATGTTGATGGAAGCGAATGTCCTAGCATTGAAATCAGAACGCCAGATGGCGCGTGTGGTAAAGGAGACCGTTCGGAGTCGGAATTGGCCGGGGCTGTGGCAGACTCGGAAGATGAGACAGAGAAGCTGCCAGTGGAGTCAGAGCTGGATGAAGTTTATCGTTCGCCATTGCTGGTTGATGTTCGGAAAATGGAAAACGATATACCGGACATGGTGCCACTTCGGCATGAAGTGACCTCAATGATGTCTGGTGATTTTAGTCATCAGGATGAGAATGTTGTGGATGCGGAGGAGTCCGGGGTTGACGTTACGGATTCCATTGAGGAGCTTGAGGATAAAACGTCTCTATATGGAAGTGATTTAGCCATATCAGCTCCTGTGCCATTGAACACGATTCGGGGGATTTCGTCCATTCGTCAGGAGTCTGGACAGGTTTCTATTCCTGCATTTGGCAAGATAGAAAAGAGAGAAGAGAGAGGCGCGTCAATCCGTCCCTATATGCCTGGCATGTATCATTCGACCCCGGACCGGATTGAGCATGAATGTGTGCCGGAACCGGTAGCAGTTTCAGAAAAGCCGGTGATAAAGCTGGAGGAAAAGCTTCAGGTGCTTGTCAATCTTGAAGAGCGTTTGCCCAAGATTGAGAGTTCCTATGATGTTTCCGGAGCGTTTAATCTGGCGGCCTGCAAGATACCACTGGAAGAATCGAATTCAGTGCTTCCCGAGTCGGAGACTAGATTGCCGGAAGGCGTTGTGTTAGAGGCCAGGAATGTCATGCCGGTTCCAGAAGAAATGCTGGAGACTTTGGACAATAGACGTTCACAGGCATTTGAACACTCGGCGGATGCAGGATTGTCCCCAGTTCCAGGGAAAGCGTCATCTGTTGGAATGGATGAAACATCTGAAAGATCGGGGTCATTTTCAGAAGCACCATCCGGAGATGATATAGAATCGCTGTTTTCAGGCATGGAGCCAGAACAATCTGGTGTGCGTGTTCCGGTATTACATTCAGAAACGACGACGGAGCCTTTTATCAAGATTTCAGACGGTGACAATGAGTTGGAAAGCGCGGGTCAAAGTTATGATGATTCAATGCAGATTCGAACGCGCATTCGCTCAAAGAGAATATCACATCGTTCGCGCGGTTCTCGCAGTATGGTAACCAATGTTAGGGAGCTTTTCCGCGAAAAGCAGCTGTCTGAACAGAAGGCGTTGATACAGCCGGGTTCAGATGTGTCATCCGGAGGTCAGTCTTCCTCATATGGCGAGCAGGATACGGAATGCTGTGATGAGTTTGCAGCGGCGCGAGCCGCAGTTGAGGCTGCGATAAAAGCGGCCTCTCAGAATGGTGGAGTGAATGAACGCGTATTAAGAAAGGCTGTTTCATTTGTCGATGCCTTGAATGATGCGGCCCAGGGAATGGAGAGTTCGAGCGAGGAACATCATTGGACTGATGATATCGATGATGAAAATCCGTCAGATATTTTTAGAATTCGCAGCCGCCAGGATCTGGAACTTGGCATGCGTGCGGATATGGCCTACAGGACAACCGAGACGTCGCCGACCTTTAGAAGGCGTCCGGATTTTGACGCATGTCAGGCAGACTGCCTTTCGTATGTTGAAGAAGATAGCAGTTCAGATCGGTTTAAAATTCGCGGATGTGGAGAACTTCGTCGGATGCTGTCAGCAGAAAAGAAAGCATCTGATATGGATTCCATTGCGTCGCTGCCTGTATCGACGGAGGATTATTGCAAGAATGAAGGAGGCGAGCTTCGCAAATTGTTTGAAAAGCAGG
>JAZRWV010000420.1:0-3312 GCA_045599925.1 Myxococcota bacterium | reverse complement strand
CGTCAAGAAATGGGGCGATGATGTCACCGTTTCGATGTATCAGTATGAACGTCCTTCCTACACCGGCCTGAATTATCCGACTGAATGCTTCTTCCCGACCTGGTGCATCGCCAACGATCATCCCGCATGCGAATCCCTCGTCGAAGCCTACAACGGCCTTTCGGCCGCCGATGGCAACAAACGCTTCTTCAACGAAAAACCGACCATCGACAAATGGACGTTCTCCACGAACGGCGTTTCGATCATGGGCCGCTACGGCATCCCCTGCATCGGCTTCGGTCCCGGCGCTGAAGAACAGGCTCACTTCCCCAATGAAAAAACCTGGAAAGATCATCTCGTTACCGCATGCGCCATGTACGCTGCCATCCCGATGACCTACTGCAAAAAAGTGGACTAATCGATAGGATTGATGTGGATTAGGATTTAGCCTTGCCATAAAAGCAAATCCACTTTCTACTCACTACTCACTACTCACTTCACCCCCTTTCCACAGTGGCGAGGGGGATTTTTAATGATATTTAGGAGCAAACATGCAGACACAGTTTCGTGGCAAACATTTCGTAACCCTTCGTGACTGGAACAAAGACGAGATCGATACCCTCCTCGATGTCTCCACAGACCTCAAACGCGATTTTGCAATGGGTCGCGTGAACAACACGCTCGAAAATCAGACTGTTTTCCTTATGTTCATGGAACAGTCCACCCGTACGCGTAACTCGATGGAAGCTGGTATCACCCAGCTCGGCGGCCACGGCCACTTCATCGATGGTCAGACGGCTCAGCTCGCCCACGGCGAAAGCGCAAAAGACACCGCCATCATCCTCTCCCGCATGGGCCATGGTATCGCAATGCGTTATTGCAACTGGTCATACGGCAACAAGTTCATCACCGAAATGGCCAAATGGGCAACTGTTCCCGTTATGAACCTTCAGTGCGACCTCTATCACCCGATGCAGGCCATTGCCGACCTCATGACGATGCAGGAAAAATTCGGCAAAAACCTCAAACGCATCAAGGTCTCCATCATTTGGGCGTATGCTGAATCCCACAAAAAACCCATCTCCGTTCCCCTTTCGCAGATACTCCTCTTCCCGCGCTATGGAATGGACGTCTGCCTCGCTCATCCGAAAGGCTGGGAACTCCCCGATTGGGTTATCGCAGAAGCCAAAGCCAACGCAGAACGCTGGGGCGGCACTGTGACCGTGACCGACGATGAAGCTGAAGCCTATCGCGGCGCCCACATCATTATCCCCAAAAACTGGGGCAACTGGGTCAACGATCAGACCGGTCTTCAGGCCGCTGGCGCTGTCAAAGTCGTCGACGAAAAACTCATGGCCCACAAATCGTGGAAATGCACGGCTGAAAAAGTCGCCACATGCGATCCCGACTACGTTTATTTGCACGCCCTTCCGGCCGACCGCAACAACGAAGTCGAAAACGAAATCATCGATGGCCCGCACTCCATCGTTTACGATGAAGCCGAAAACCGTCTCCACACCGCAAAAGGCGTCATGGCTCTGACCATGGGCGGCCGCGGTGGTGCCCATTTCTAATTGATATTTTGGAACGCTGCGCAGCATGCTACGCAGCTACTCCGGCTATTGCCCATAAATGCCGTTATAGAGCCGCAAAGTTTTGCGGCTCTACGGCATTTTATGGGCAATACGCCTCCGCACGCCCGCTATCGGCATACGCCGATACGCGGGCGTTTTTTTATGTTTTCAACACATATTGAGATTCGCCTGTTTCTTTCGAATTCGTCCAAGCTGTGTTAGTGTGACGTTTTAATGATATTGACATGGGCTGTTTGTCAATACGGATGATCTTTGGCTCTATTGGAATTATCCCCATACGCACTTTCTAGGAAACAATCATGAACGCAAAATATATTTTATGTCTCACCGCAGGGATTTCAATCGCCCTTGGGACCTCTGCGTGTAAAACAAAGAATGACACGCAAATCCCAAATACGCAGACTGCAGCCGAAGAATTGCCCCAAAATACGCAGACAACAGCCGATGAACCGCAAGGAATAGACCGCGTCAAAGATTTACTGCAAAAATGTGATCCAAGTTTTGAGAATAGCAATGCGCAGGAGACTTCAGAAAACTGTGATTTTGATAAAATGAAAGAAATCATAGCAGATTCTGGAGCCCTGGCTGCATTTTATGAAGCACGAAATGTCGACGACCTCACAAAACGCATTTCTACCTATCAACAAGCTTACGATCAATGTTACGGCAGTACCCCTTTTTGCGTGGGCATACATGAATGTTATGAAGAAGAGGATAGACTGATGCTGTTCAGAACTCTTGTTGATACTGCGCGCGAAGCCGCCTGGCTCAAAAAACAAAACCTGCCCGACATCAATCGACTGCTCAAATTTGAGTTAGTGCATCCGAGTGGCGAATCTCCTGATTTTCAAAAAATTGAAAAAATGATCGCCGATGGAGCTGACATCAACATTAAATATTCGGACGGCAAAACGCCGATTTTCTTTGCTAAAAACAAAACTGTTTTTGAAAAGCTCGTCAGCCTTGGCGCCAAACTCGACGTATCCGACGATATGGGCAACACGCTTCTTCACACGACGAATGATGACGAAATCGTGGAACAGCTCATCGAGGCTAAGTTAAATGTGAACGCGCAAAACAAACGCAATGAAACGCCGCTGATTCTTCATCGCAACAACGAATCAATCAGCAAACTGCTCATTCAGAATGGTGCAAAAACTGATATACGCGATTTGGAAAGCCATTCGTTCTGGGATGGTACAACGCTTGAGAAAGCTGAGACATTTAAGCGCGAATTCATAAAAGATCATCCTGGCGACACGCCTGAACTGACTGTACTGCCCGATGGTTCGACGCCATTCTTAAACACATACGCACAATACGCCAACAAATTGAGATGCTTAGAACTTTATGATCCCATAAACTTAGATATCGAAGAACTTGAAGATGCCCTTACAGCGCTCAATGACAAATATAGTCCCAAAATAACACAAGCGTCCGTTGTCAATGCTAAGGATGCCAAAGGCAATACACTCTTATTCTATACGGACAGCGTCCAGCTTGCTGATATATTGCTCAAATATGGCGCCAATCCGAATGAAAAAAATCTTGATGGTGAACCCCCCATCTTCCACAGCCCTTACAATATCACTGAGCGTTTAATCAAAGCAGGAGCGGATCTTTCAATCAAGAATGTTAAAGGCCAAACACCTATTCTCACAAACGAAGGTTACAGTTTGTTTATCAAAGCTGGTGCTGATGTCAATGTACGGGATATGGATAATAGAACACCATTATT
>JAZRWV010000419.1:0-6522 GCA_045599925.1 Myxococcota bacterium | reverse complement strand
TTGATTTTTAATGGGACATGGCTATTGGCCGGTTTGTGAAGATGCAAAATTTTGCTTCTCTACATACACCGGCCAATACGCCATGCTGTGCGGCCTATCGGCAAAGCCGATACGGCCGCACATAAAAAATAAGTCTGCCCGTATGCGCAAGCATAGGGCAGACGCGCCAGCGTATTGAGCGATCAGCGAAATAGCAGGCGCCACAAAAAACTCTTAAAGCCCCCAGTCGTCCGTTTCTTCAATTTCGGGAACGACACGCGGAAACAGCTTGTGAACCACATCCATCCATTCTGTGGTGTTGCGCGCATATAAATACGCAAAACGAAGTGTGTGCTCCGCAACTTTTCGTGCGTAATGCCTTGATTCATCGAAAGAAAATTCATCAACAATAAAGTCGATCGTCTTGCCTTTGTCGCGAATTGCCCATGGCCCGATGCGATGAGGTCCGCCATTATAACTGCCCGCAGTAAATGTCAGATTGTGGCCCCATTTTTCATAGTGCATTTTCATATAATAAGCCGAATAGGGAAAGCCAACACGCGGGTTAAAAAAAGTTTCCGGATGATATTCCACGTCCAGAACATTGGCGATGGGGCGCGCAGTTTTCGGAATCATCTGCAAGGCACCAATTGCATCTGCCGAAGAAACCTGCCAGGGCCGAAAACGGGATTCCTGAAGCATAATTCCATAAATAAAGAATCTCGGAAGGCCATACTGAATGGAAAGCGATTCCACAAGCGGCCCAAATGGCTGAGGATACGCCATTTTATGCCGAACATTGCCACGCGACGGCCACGTTCCGCTCAATGCTCTTACAGACCCCGATGTGTCCTTCCAGGCATCGTGATACGATTCAACCAGATGCGTCGCATACCGCCTGAATTCAGCGCGATCCTCAGAAGAAACGCTGTTGAGCAATGATGCCTCATTTTTCGAGTACAACGCCCTCGCTTCTTCCAAAGCATCATACCGGCTTAACAGGACAATTCGCTTCCAAAGGTCGCTCGATGGCTGCGATTTCAGTCGCATTCCATATCCCCAGGCATAAAATGTCGTGTCAGAAATGGGATCTTTTTCAAGCCGGAAAGCCGCCAGAAACGCCTGTTCAGCATCTTTTCCGAACCAATCTTCCTCGCGCTGATACGCGAGCATGTCATACCATGTGAGCGGAAATTCCTGATGAATTTCATTCAGGCGGTTTTGGGCATTTTCATTGCGATTGAGGCTGTGTTCTGCATATGCCTGCCAGTACAGGGCTTTTCCGCGAACGATTGGATTTTGATTGTGTTTCAGATGTTCAAAAGCCGTGATTGCTTCCTGCCAGCGTTCATCGCGAATAAATGTCTGCGCATAAAAGCCCCAAACCGAGGTGTCGTTTGTCTTTTCCGCATATTCGAGCAACAGCGGACGCGCTTTCTCATTCTGACGCAAATCGAAATAATACCATCCTCGCAAATACAGCGAACGCGAATGATATTTTCCCTTTGGATACTGGCGATCATAGTTTTCAAGTGCCTTAATGGCTTCCGGGTAATTCAATTGACGGGACAATGACCTGGCAATGCCAAAGACCGCTTCTTCTCGATTTGTTCCCGTTTTTTTAGCCCATTTTCGATAGATTTTCTCGCTCAGCTGCGGATCCTCAGAGTTTGTCATTGATACGCTTGCAAGCTGCCATTCGGCTTTGTCGCGAATGGCTTGTGCAATAGAAGAATCATGAACGATATTGCTCAATTCGCGACGCGCGTTGTCGTAATCAAAATGCGATATAAGTCTTTGAATTCTCGACATTTTTTCTGCAGGCGCGGCATTATCGAGAACCTCCCGGGCGAGTTCAGGCCAAAGAGACATCTGGGTAGCAGGGTAGTGCATGACGAGCTGTTTTCGCTTTTGATTTGCACTTTTATGGCGTTCAGCAGCCTCTTCAATGCGCATTTGAATGTATAAAAGGCTGGCTGATTCAAATGCATTGGCTCCTTTTGTCACTTTACCTGATAATGCCTTTAACTTTTCGAGTACCGGAAGGTTGTCCTTCTGATAACCGTCAGTTTTTTCAATCAGTTTGCCTGCATCGAGAATGAGTTCCCGGGCTTTTGACGTATTTTGAGTCGATTTCAGAAAGGTCTCGATGCTTTTCATCGACTTGTCGAATGATAAATCGGCATTCATGGCGCGAATGCGCCAGTATTCGATAACAGGGATCAAGTCTTCATTAGGGGATTTAATGTCATCAAATGCCGGTAAACACGGTGTTTGCGAAGAACATTGATTGGATAGAATTCTGGCTTTGACCGCAATGAAAGGAATATTTGCAGAAGAAGGACCGCGGAGTGCATTGTCTGCGGCTTCTTTGTAGCGGGCGGCTCGCATCAAATATAAAATTTCATTTTCAGTTGGGGATGTTACGCAGGGCTGATAAGCCATGTGAGCAATCGCTGAATATTTCATCTTTGGCGAAGCTGTTTCGATGAATTCTGAGATCGATTTCGCAGGTATCTGAGTCGTTTCGACAACAGTTTCAGCTGCGGATTCTTGTGAAACCACAGGTGTGACAGCCGTCGAAGACGGGACGGATGGGCCTTCATGAGATGCACAACTCAATAGGCCAAGAAATAACCAAGGAAAGAGTGAAATACGACGCATATATAATCCCTAAATGTGGTCTGTTAGACCGCTCAGAATTCCTATACCTCATATTCTGTACTCATGTTGATTTTCGAAGTTTCTCATTGGGTGACTATTTAACAGGGGCGTATCTCTATTTGCATTTCGACAGAGTCATAGATTTTTCATACTCTGGTTGAATAGATGCTGTAACGGAAATGAATTTGAGTAAAAATATCCATTATCAATGGGGATAAAAACTGGTATTTACCGCCGCCAATTGAGTTTTTTTGGGGAAATGCCCAAAAGAGGACTTGGGGCAAAGCCCCAGCTAAACAGACATGAAACAGGATTATCTCAAGCAGCTGCGCGACGGCAAACCGCTTTCGCTTTCGCAGTTGTCATTTCTCATACTTCAGCTGAGCATTCCGGCCATATTGGCTCAGATTTCATCGATCGTGATGCAGTATATCGATGCCTCAATGGTTGGACATCTCGGTTCGAGTGAATCGGCATCGATTGGCCTGATGGCTTCGAGTACATGGCTGTTTGGAGGACTCTGTTTTGCGTTAAATATTGGTTTTAATGTTCAAATAGCACAGGAAATCGGGGCCAAAAAAGAAGCAAATGCACGAGCTTTGGTACGTCTCGGTTTGGTAACTGCATGCCTGTTTAGTCTGGTTATGCTGATTTGTGGTGCATTTTTAAGCGACCCGCTTCCGGGATTGCTTGGCGGCGAAGCCGCCATTAAGAGCGATGCATCGGTATATTTCCTCATATTTGCTCTTGCCCTTCCTCTCATGCAAATCAATGCTCTGGCAGGAGGAATGCTGCAGAGCAGCGGAAACATGCGTCTTCCGAGCATACTGCATATCGCAATGTGCGCACTGGATGTCGTTTTTAATGCCATATTAATCTTTCCGACCTGGTCATTTGAACTTTTTGGACTGGAAATCGTGATTCCCGGCGCAGATCTTGGTGTTGCTGGTGCAGCTCTTGGTACTGCCCTCGCCGAACTCGTCATTGCCGTTCTCATGCTGTATTTCCTGCTCGTCAAATCACCAGCACTTCATTTGCGACGGGATGAACACTTCGTTTTTTCGAAGGATTACCTGAAAAAAGCGCTTAAAATATCTGCGCCGGTTGGATTTGAACAAACCGTGATGTGTGGCGCTCAAATTGCTTCAACGAAAATTGTTGCACCTTTGGGAATGGCAGCCATTGCGGCAAATTCATTTTCTGTTACAGCAGAAAGCCTTTGTTATATGCCGGGATATGGCATTGCCGCCGCCGCAACGACTCTTATTGGTCAAAGCATTGGTGCAAAACGCGATGATTTAACTCGAAAATCAGCATGCCTGACAACTGCATTGGGCATGCTGGTGATGGCGTTTACCGGTATGCTGATGTATATCTTTGCACCGGAAATGATAGGAATTTTGTCACCGGATCCGGAAATTCAGGCTCTGGGAACGACAATTCTCAGAATCGAAGCATTTGCCGAACCCATGTACGCAGCCTCGATCGTTGCAACGGGTGTGTTTAGAGGCGCAGGTGATACACTCATTCCGAGCTGTATGAATTTCGTCAGCATGTGGTTTATTCGTTTGCCACTTGCAGCAATGCTTGCCAAAACACTTGGACTGGAAGGTGTCTGGATTGCAATGTGTATTGAATTGTGTTGCCGAGGAACAATGTTCCTCATTCGCATGAAAAGTAAACGCTGGCAAAAAGCATCCGAATGCAAAAAGCATGAAACCAGCTTGCAGCACGAAGATTCATGATGGGGAATTGTCGTGCTGCAAAATGAGGTTTTTCAAAGCGATTACTTTTTCAAACCGGCAGCTTTCCTGCATTCATCCACAGCTTTATTGGCATCGTCACATGCTTTACAGATAGTTGCTTCCTTGTTATCCGCCTCCTTACAGAAGTTAGTGCAGATATAGGATGCAGCAGCTCTCTGGAACCAAAAACAAGACCGAAGGGGATTCTGGGCAACGTATTTACCTGCGGCATAATCCTGTGCAAGAAAGATTTGACTAAAAATGTCATTATGCGAAGCGCCATACATGAGATAGGCAAGTTCTTTTGCTGGGTCCGCAGGAATAGGAAGTCGCGATTCTCCAGAATAGAGAATAGCTGTCTGCAGTGCCGTTGAAAAATCGATAAATGGCGTATCTCTTGGATAATCATCCCCATTATCAAGCGCCTGGAGATAGCACTTTAAGATAATATCGCCCAGCTTTTCGCGCTGTTCCAGCGTGTATTGGTGTTCAAAATCGAAATCGGGTTCATTCGCATAAGTGACCTGATCATAGGCATGATCGCAGGCGTCTCTTGTCGGCATGGAGGCGATGAATTGCTTTCTGCATTCAATCGCATAATCTCGTGCTTTAAGTGTAGTTTCCGCTGTGTCCTGGTTTGCTCCAATGGCTTCCATAAAACTGCAGGCCTCATCGAAACCTGAAGCATTACGAGCTGTTTCGAGAAGGAGCATTTTGGGATCAGCAGAAGCACTGACTTCAGCTTTAAGCGAACCGAAAGTTTCCTGATTGAATGTCACAATCCCCATCTGATTGGCTTCTTCAACGGTTTCTGTATAAGCCCCAACGGCGTAAAGATTGGCAAGTAGCAGCCAGGCTTCTTTTGAACCATTGTCAGCAGCTTTTTTAATGAGTGCAAAGCCTTCATCCCAATGGTTTTCCAGTATCGAAATTCCTCGCGTAAACTGAGCTTGCGCATATCCGGCGTCTGATGATTTCTTGAGCAATTCTGCGGATTTACTCATTTCCGATGGCGGCGCAAACTCAAGCATTCTGGCCCATTCATACATAGCTTTTGCATCACCGGATTCAACGCGAGGTTCATAAATCGCCTTGAGCTTTTCCAGGGCCAAATCTCTTTGTCCAAGCAGAACATTTTTGAGCAAAAAGTCTAGTGTTTGTTCATGATTTAGTGATGCTGCTTGCAAAAAATACTTCTTTGCATTTTCTTCCGCATCCGGATTCATATACGATTGTGAGAGTTCGTAAATTCCTCGTTGATACATGACATCCGGATCAGAGAATTCCCGAATCGTCGTTAAAAAACGAATGGCTGTTTTGTATTCCGGATTGGTATGCGGGAGCTTAAAGACGTGTTTGACAAAAGCTTCTTTGGCTTTATCGTCCCCGATGGCTGCACGTTCTTTGAGCACATCGAGGTTTTCTGCAATAACTTTTGCATCTTTCCTTGGCTCAAAGGCTTTGAGAACTGCGTTTTCTGCCTCTTCAGGCTTGAGAGACTGAATGCTTTCGAGTGAAACGGGGTGAATTTCAGCAGGAGCAATTTCTGGTTCAATAGCTTGGGATTCTTCCTTTATTTCCTGCTTCTGAGGGGGGATTTCCTTTTGCAGTAATGGAATTTCTGTCACCTGTGCATTATTGTCGGTTTTGTCTTGGGATGAACCATCCTCATGTTTTTTGGAACAGGCCAGGGGTAACGACAGAAAAAGAAGAATAGCAAGTGCTGTGTTGAGGTTATGTTTCATGAGTTTATGGATATGTTTAATGAGTGATGACAAAAATGATGCATCCGGAAATGCAAAAAGATTATGAAGTATTGTGGAGTTGAGCTCAAGAAAAAAGCCATTTTAAGCCTGAATGCAGCATCAATTATATGGCCCCTCTGTATCGAATTCAGTTTGAGCTGTGAGGGAATGCTGAGTCATGAATTTTCATTTCGTTACAGCTCAGGCGGGGCTCTGCCCCGGGGACTCAGTTCGCAATATGAAATGAACTTCGTTTCCCGAGCCGCCTCACCTCCTTGTCACTTCGTGACGTTCCTCCTCTCCATTATGGCGAGGAGGAATTTAAGGTAACATTTCATTTGTTCACTGGGCTCTGCGAGGCTAACCGTCCACCGGACGGTTAGCTTCTC